>JAEWKP010000187.1 GCA_023393655.1 Pseudomonadota bacterium
CCGCCGCCATGGCCGGGAGCGCGCCTTCGCGATCATGCAGGAGGGGCGGAATTCGCTGCGCTATATCGGTGATTTCGTCCGCGACGAGCAGATCGACTGCGATTTCGGCGTCGTCGGCCGTTTCCATGCAGCGCATGCGGCGGGGAAGTACGAGGAGCTGGCTCGAAGTGTCGAAACCCAGCCGAAGGGGCTGGAGGTCGCCTGCCATGTCGTGCCGCGTTCCGAGCAGCGCAGCGAGATCGGCTCCGATCTCTACCATGGCGGCGTCGTCTACGAGAGCCATGCCTCGATAAATCCGGCCCGCTACCATCAGGGGCTGTTGCAGCGCGTCGTCGCAGCCGGCGCCGAACTCGTGCCGCATTGTCCGGCGACCGGCATCGAGCGCATCGGGCAGGATTTCCTCGTCCAGACGCCGCGCGGCACGATCCGCGCCCGCGACGTCGTCATCGCCACCAACGGCTATACCGGCCCTCTGACCGGCTGGCTGCGCCGCCGCGTCATCCCGATCGGCAGCTATGTCATCGCGACCGAGGAGCTGGAACCGGCGCTGGTCGACAGGCTGATCCCGAAGAACCGCATCGTCAGCGACACCCGCAAGGTCGTCTATTACTACCGCGCCTCGCCGGACCGTCGCCGCATCCTGTTCGGTGGCCGCGTCTCGCTGAGCGAGACCGATCCGCGCCGCAGCGGGCCGCTGCTCCATGCCGCGATGAGCCGGATTTTCCCGGAACTCGCCAACCGTAAGATCAGCCATTCCTGGTGCGGCTTCGTTGCCTACAGCTTCGACGAATTGATGCATATCGGCCGCCATGAGGGCATGCATTACGCCATGGGCTATTGCGGCTCGGGCGTCGGCATGGCGAGCTATCTCGGCATGCGGCTGGGCCAGCAGGTGCTCGGCCTCGCCGAGGGCAGGACCGCCTTCGACGGCCTGCCCTTCCAGACGCGACCGTTCTATAGCGGCAACCCCTGGTTCCTCGCGCCATCCGTCCTCTACTACAGCTGGCGCGACCGGCTGGCCCGCTGAGTGGTCGCCCCGAATTCTCAGAGTGGACCTTATGGCCAGACCAATTTCGCCGGACTCTGCATGAGGCGAGATGTGCGGACGCCGCTGATCGGCCAACCGCGCGCTCATCTCTAGGGAACGCATCTTTCGAACGGGAGAACAGACACATGACGCGCCAGCCGATCACGCCGACGAGAACGGCCCTTGCCCTCGTCATGGGCCTGGGCCTGTCGAGCGCAGCGCCCACCCGAGCGCAGGAACTGACCGTCGTCTCCTTCGGCGGCTCCTATCAGGAGGGCCAGAGCAAGGCACTCTTCCAGCCGGCCGCCAAGGCCTTGGGCATCAAGATCAAGGAGGAGACCTATACCAGCATCGCGGACCTGCGCCTCAAGGTGAAGGCCGGCGCCGTGACCTGGGACGTGGTCGCCAGCGGTTCCGGCAGCGCCGCCCGTGCCGGCGCCGAGGGCATCCTCGAGAAGCTTGACTACAAGGTGATTGACACCTCGAATTTCCTACCCGGCACGGCGCAGGATTATTGCGTCGGCGGCGACGTGTTCTCGACCGTGCTCGCCTGGAACACCAAGACCTATGGCCAGAACGGCCCGCAGAGCTGGGCCGATTTCTGGGACGTGAAGAAATTCCCGGGCAAACGCTCCTATCGCAAGAGCGTGGCCGGCGCGCTGGAGCCGGCGCTGATGGCCGACGGCGTGCCCGCCAACAAGGTCTACGAGGTCCTGTCCCAGCCCGGCGGCATCGAGCGCGCGATCAAGAAGATCCGCGAATTGAAGCCGCATATCGCGGTCTGGTGGAGCTCGGGCGCGCAGCATGCCCAGCTGATGAAGGACGGCGAGGTCGACATGATCACCGGCTGGAACGGCCGCTTCGACGTCGCTGCCAAGGATGGCGCCAAGGTCGCCTATACCTTCAACCAGGGCTTGCTCGACTACGACTGTTTCGCGATCGCCAAGGGCGCGCCGAACAAGGACTTGGCGATGAAATTCCTCGCCGAGATCAGCAAGCCGCAATACCAGGCCGAATTCACGAAATACATCACTTACGGCCCGACCAACAAGAAGGCCTATGACGGCGGCGCGATCGATGCGGCCTATGCCAAGACGCTCCCGTCCCATCCGGACAATGCCGGCAAGCAGCTGACGATCGATCTGGACTGGTACATCAAGTTCGAGGCTCAGGCCTCCTCTGCCTACCAGAACATGCTGACCGAATGAGGCAGGCCGGCGATCACGAGCGGCTGCGCGATGTGGCCGTTTCTACCTCGGGTTCCGCGACGGCCTTAGCCATCGCGATCCGGCGGCTGAGCAAGGCCTATGGCGCGGTGCCCGTGCTGGACGAGATCGATCTCGACGTCCGGCCGGGCGAGTTCCTGACCCTGCTCGGCCCCTCCGGCTCGGGCAAGACGACGCTCTTGATGGCGATCGCTGGTTTCCTGCGGCCCGACAAGGGCTCGATCCGCTTCGGCGAGCGCGAGGTCGTCCGCCTCGCGCCGCACAAGCGCGAGATCGGCATGGTCTTCCAGAACTACGCGCTGTTTCCGCATATGGACGTCGCGCGCAATGTCGGGTTCCCCCTGCGGCTGCGCCGCGTACCCGCGGCTGAGACGGCCCGGCGCGTCGAGTCGGCCCTGGAGATGTTCCAGCTCGGCGGCTTCGGCGGGCGCCGCATCGACCAGCTCTCCGGCGGCCAGCGCCAGCGCGTCGCGCTCGCCCGTGCCATCGTCTTCGAGCCGCGCATCATCCTGATGGACGAGCCGCTCTCGGCGCTGGACAAGCAGCTGCGGGAGCGCATGCAGATCGAGTTGCGCCAGCTCCACGAGCGCCTGGGCACCACCACCGTCTATGTCACGCATGACCAGCGCGAGGCGCTGACCATGTCGGATCGCGTCGCCATCCTCGATCGGGGCCGCATCGCCCGCATCGATACGCCGCGCGCGATCTATGACGATCCCGGCAGCCGCTTCGTCGCCGAGTTCATCGGCGAATCCTCCTTCCTCGACGTCGCGGTGACCGATGGCGTCGCCCGCGCCGCCGGCACGACGATCCGCGCCAGTACCCTGCCGACGCAGCAGGGGCGCTGCACGATGGTGCTGCGGCCGGAGCGCCTGCATCTGCTCGGGCCGGGCGAAGGCGAGGGGATGAACTGTTTCGAAGGCCGCGTGACCGGCGCGGTTTATCAGGGCGACACGCTGCTGCTGCAGGCCGTCCTGAACGGCGGCAGGCCGGTTGCGCTGCGCCTGACGACGCGTGGCGGCGAAGGCCCGCCGCCAGCGCCCGGAACACCGGTCCGCATCGGGATCGCCGTGTCCGATACCGTGCTGCTGCCCGACGAGGCGCGGGGCGCGCCGTGATCACCGCGAGCGCCTTCGATCCCGCCGGCCCGGCCGGGGACGACCACGCCGCCGGCCTGCGGCGCGACCAGTGGCGCGAGCGCATGGCGCTGGCAGGCCTCGCTGCGCCCGCGCTCCTCCGCGTCACGATCACGATGCTCGTACCGGTCGGCTGGCTCGTCGGCCTGTCCTTCCTCGCCGCCAACGGCGCACTGCG
>JAEWKP010000287.1 GCA_023393655.1 Pseudomonadota bacterium
GGGCAAGGCGGCGCGGCTCGCGACCCAGCCGGCGGGCTCCGTGCCCAACACGACGCTGCAATACTGGCTCTGGGAGGTCGCGAAGGTCGACAAGGCCGATGTCGAGATCGTGCCGATGGGCATCGACGCGACCCAGCAGGCGATCCTCGCCGGGGCGGTCGATGGCGGCTCGGTCCGCGAGCCGGCGCTGACCATCCTCCAGACCCGCAACCCGCAGATCAAGCTCATTGCCGAGGGCGAGGAGGTTTTCCCGGGCCAGCCCGGCACGGTCGTGGCCGTCTCCGGCGCCTTTGCCACCAAGAACCCGCAGGCCGTGCAGAATCTCGTCTCGGGCCTGATCAAGGCTGCCGCGCTGATCAAGGCCGATCCGACCAAGGCCGCGCCGCATGTTGGCGCCGCCCTTGGCAAGGGCATCGTCGATCCCGAACTGATCCGGAAGGCGCTGGTCTCGCCGGCGAGCCGCTTCGAGATCGATCCGCGCAAGATCATCGAGCCCGCCCGCGCCATGCAGGCCTACCAGGTCAAGCTCGGTTCGCTGGAGAAGGAACTCCCCTTCGACGGGTTGTTCGAGACCCAGTATTACGAGCGTGCGGTCAAGGCGGGCGGCTGAGATCGTGACCACGCTGCGGGCTCCGGCCCTTGCCCTTCTGGGCCTCGTCGCCTTCCTCCTGCTCTGGGAGGCGATGCCCTTCTTCGGATGGGTGAATCCGGCTTTCCTGCCGGGGCCGAGTGCCCTGCCGAAGGCCTTCATGCGGGAGCTCTCCTCCGGCGCCTGGCTCTCGGCCATACTCGGTTCGCTCTGGCACTACTTCGTCGGATTGTTCGTCGGCGCCGGGCTCGGCATCGCCTTCGGCGTGGTGATCGGTATGTCCCGTATCGCCGAGGAGGCGACGGCCTGGGTCGTCCGGGTCCTACGCCCGATTCCTGGCCTCGCCTGGGTGCCCTTCGCCATCATCTGGTTCGGCGTCACGCCGGGCGCGGCGGTCTTCATCATCGCCATCGGCGTGTTCTGGATCGTCTTCTTCGCGGCGCAGGGCGCGATCCGTGGCGTCGACCGCGATCTCATCGAGGTCGCCGATGCCTTCGGCTTCCGCTCGCCTTGGGCCCGGCTGTTCAAGATCCTGCTGCCGGCGGCCCTGCCGGGCATCCTCGTTGGTATCCGGACCGCACTTGGCCAGGCCTGGATGGCGGTGGTCGCGGCCGAGATCTTCGGCGTCGCCGGTGTCGGCCAGCGCAGGATGCAGGCGGCGAGCCTGCGCGCGACCGATATCGTCGTGGTCTACATGCTGACGATGGCGGCGCTCTACGGCCTGCTCGACACCGGCTTCGTCGCCTTCCAGAAATGGGTGCTGCGTTGGAAAGCGTGATCGAAATCAAGAGCCTGTCGCTGACCTTCACCCGCGACGGCGAAGAGACCGAGGTCCTGCGCAAGCTCGACCTGAATGTCGGGCGTGGCGAGTTTCTCGCGATCGTCGGCCCCTCCGGCGTCGGCAAGTCGACTCTGCTCAGGGTGATCGCGGGCTTGGCGAAGCCGAGCGGTGGCGAGGTCGTCATCAACGCCAAGGACAAAGCGCGAAGGCCGGTCGCGCTGGTCTTCCAGGATTCGCGCCTGCTACCCTGGCGCAAGGTCGTCGCCAATGTCGGCTTCGGGCTCGAAGGCCGCGCGCCTCGCGCCGAGCGCCTCGCCAAAGCGGCGGCGATGCTCGACCTCGTCGGGCTGGCGCCGCTGGCCCAGCGCTGGCCGCACCAGTTGTCCGGCGGCCTGCGCCAGCGTGTCTCGCTGGCGCGTGCGCTCGCCGTCGAGCCGGAGATCCTGCTGATGGACGAGCCCTTCTCGGCGCTGGATGCCCTGACCCGCGAAACCCTGCAGGATGAACTGATCCGCGTCTGGCAGCGCACGGGCAAGACCGTGCTCTTCGTCACTCACGATATCGACGAAGCCGCCTATCTCGCCGACCGCGTTGTCGTTTTGTCGGGCGCGCCCGGCCAGATCATCGCCGAACACCGCATCGACGCGAGCCGTCCACGCCGGCGTGGTGCCGCGGCGGAAGCCGAGATCGTGCGCGCGGTTCGCCAGGGCCTCGGCGCCGACACCGTCACGGAAGGCGCCGCGATCTGATTGACCACAACCGTCATGCTCGCCCTTGTGGCGAGCATCCATGTCTTGAACGCTGGTCTCGATCGGCAAAGACGTGGAGGGTCGGGACAAGCCCGACCATGACGGGCTCGCGCCCTCCTCGATAGGCGGTGACATCATGGCACGCTGCCTTGCGACGCCCGATCGCCCAGAATACCCGCGACCCCGCCTCACTGCCTTGTCATTGGCAGGCGAGGGCGGAATGAGGCATGGGGTCGGGATGTTCAGGGATTGCGACGGCATCATGCAGCGGTATTTCGGCAAGCGTTTCCTGCCCAAGGTGGTCCTGGCGCTGGGGCTGCTGGCTCCGGGACTTGCGCTCGCTGCGGAATCAGCCCCCGTCACCTCACCGCGCGTCACCGCGACCTTGCTGTCGAGCCGCGACGCGGTCGCGCCGGGTGAGCGCTTCAAGATCGCCCTCGTCCAGAAGCTCGCGCCGCACTGGCACACCTATTGGCTGAACCCCGGCGATTCCGGCGAGCCGACCCAGATCAAGTGGGACCTGCCGGCTGGCGCGAGCGCAGGCGCGATCCAGTGGCCGGCGCCGCAGGCGATCCGCGTCGAGCCCCTCGTCAATTTCGGTTTCGAGGGCACGGTGCTGCTGCCGCTCGAGATCACGGTCCCCGCCGATGCGAAGCCCGGCGAGAATTTTGCGCTGAAGGCCGAGGCGACCTGGCTCGTCTGCGAGAAGATCTGCATTCCCGAGGAAGGCTCCTTCTCGCTTGATCTCCCCATCGCCGCAGCAGGCACGGTCGACCAGGCCGCCGAAGCGCGGATCGATGCCGCCATCGCATCGCTGCCCAAGCCGGCCGCCTTCCGCGGCAAGCTCCGCGACGATGCCGGCAAGCTCGCTCTCGACCTGCCCGGCCTGCCGGCCGGGGTTACCGATCTGCGCTTTTTCCCGGTTTCCGACACGCTGATCGAGCATGCCGCCGACCAGCCCCTGTCAGCCGGCGACAAGCCCGCCCTGACGCTGACCCGTTCGAGCGCCTTCAAGCTGACGAAGCCCGAAATCTCCGGCGTTCTCACCTTTACTGAGGGAGGGGCGCCGAGGGCCGTCACGTTGCTCGCCGATGCCGATCCTGCTTTGATGGCGGCCAGCGGAGCCGCCGCGCCGGAAACGCGCCCGGCCGTCGTGCGGATTCCGATGCCAGCCGAGGGCGCCGACCTGACGCTCTGGGCGGCGTTGGCCTTTGCCTTCGCGGGCGGCCTGATCCTCAACCTCATGCCCTGCGTCCTGCCGGTACTGTTCATCAAGGCGCTCGGCTTCGCCCAGCTCGCGCATCGCAGCCGCTCCGAGGTCCGCGAGCAGGGCCTGCTCTTCATGGGCGGCGTGCTCCTCACCTTCCTGGTGCTGGCCGTTGCGGTGATCGCGCTCGGTGCACTCGGCAGCAGCGTCGGCTGGGGTTTCCAGCTCCAGTCTCCGCCGCTCGTGATCGCGCTTGCGGTGGTGATGGTGCTGATCGGCCTCAACCTGCTCGGCGCCTTCGAGATCGGCACCTCCGTGACCGGCCTCGGCGATGGCCTCGCCAGCCGCGGCGGGCGCCTCGGCGCCTTCATGACCGGCGTGCTCGCGGTGGTCGTTGCGACACCCTGCACGGCGCCTTTCATGGGCGCGGCGATGGGTTATGCGGTCACGCAACCGCCGACCGTCGCCCTCTCCGTCTTCATCGCGCTGGCGTTGGGTTTCGCCCTGCCGGTGGTCGCGCTCTCCTTCGCGCCCGGTCTCCTGCGCCTGCTGCCGAAGCCCGGCCGCTGGATGCTGGTGCTGAAGCAGGCCTTCGCCTTCCCGATGTTCGCGACGGCGATCTGGCTGATCTGGGTCGCCTCTGTGCAGAGCGGCCCGCAGGGCGTGCTCGCCGCGCTGGTCGCGGTGCTGGCGGCGGGTTTCGCCGTCTGGCTCGTGGGCGTGACGCGCGGCTCTCTCGCGCGCCGAGCCTTCGGCTCGGTTCTGGCCGCGCTGGTCGTGCTCGGCGCCGGCTGGTTCACCCTGCAGAACGCCATTCCCGGCGCGGCCACCGAGGCGCGGGCCGGCGATATCGAGGCCTGGTCGCCCGAGCGCGTCGCGGCCTTGCAGGCGGAGGGCAAGCCGGTCTTCGTCAACTTCACCGCCGCCTGGTGCATCACCTGCATCGCCAATGAGCGCGTCGCGCTCTCGCGGCAGGAGGTGAAGGACGCTTTCGCGAAGCTCGGCGTCGTCTATCTCAAGGCCGACTGGACCAATCGCGACAGCCGCATCGCCAAGGCGCTGGCCGAGCAGGGCCGCGCCGGCGTGCCACTCTACCTGTTCTATCCCGCTCGCAAGGAGGCGCAGGCCGAGATCCTGCCGCAGCTCCTGACGGTGGATACGCTGGTCGCTGCAGCCGAGCGTGCGACCGGACGTGCCGCCAAGACGGCGGCATTGCCATAGGTTTTCGACGCCAACCAAGGGAGACAGACATGCAAAGCCTGACCAGACAGACTTTCATCGCCGGCCTCGCCCTCGCGGGCCTCGCCTTCCCGGCAGCCGGTTTCGCGCAAGGCGCGGCCAAGGTCGGCGCGCCCGCCCCCGCCTTCCAGGCGGTCGATGTCGAGGGCAAAACCCGCAACCTCTCCGAGTTCGCCGGCAAGACGGTGATCCTCGAATGGACCAACCATGACTGCCCCTATGTCCGGAAGCACTATAACAGCGCGACCATGCAGAATCTGCAGAAGGACATGGCGAAGGAGGGCGTGGTCTGGCTCTCGGTGATCTCCTCGCCACAGGGCGAGCAGGGCCATGTCGACGCCGCCAGGGCGAAGGAATTGACGGTCCAGCGCAATGCCGCGCCGGCCGGCATCCTGCTCGACCCGAACAGCAAGATGGCACGGGCCTATGGTGCGCAGACCACGCCGCATATGTACATCATCGATCCCAAGGGCAGGCTCGCCTATATGGGCGCGATCGACGACAAGCCGACCTCGGCGGCATCGAGCCTCCAGGGCGCCAAGAGCTATGTCAGACAGGCCGTCGCCGAGCTCAAGGCCGGCAAGCCGGTCTCGGAAGCCAGCACCAAGGCCTATGGCTGTGTCGTGAAATACGCGCCGCTGAGCTGAGCGACGTCACCGATTTCGATCGGGAAGCGGCCGGGCCTTGCCCGGCCGTTTTCGTTTGGGCGCCTATTGCGACCTCGGCCCGAGATCGCGCGGCGCGGCGTTGACCGTGACGATCTGGCCGTTGCGCAGTTCCAGCACGGCGAGGCCGCGCTCGACCTGCCCGTCCGGGCGGAAGCGGAAGACGCCGTCCGCCCCGGCGAAGCCGGAAGCATTGGTCAGCACGGCTTCCGAGAAGCGCTGCGAGCCTTGCGTGCGCGCCAGCGCCGCCGCCAGCGAGACCGCGTCATAGGCGAGCGTCGCAGTGCGGGTCGGGGAGCTGTTGAAGCGCTGCTGATAGCGCCCGGCGAAGGCGTTGAAACCGGCGGTATCGGGCGAGGCGAACCAGCCGCCCTGGATCGCCTGCACGCGTGCGATCCCCGCATCGTTCCAGACGCCGGTGCCGAGCGGCTTGACCTTGCCCGGGTTGTAGCCGGCCTCCTGCAAGAGCTGGCCGAGCGTCGGCATCGTGTCGGCGGCTGCGGGCACGAACAGTGCATCGGCTTGGGCGAGCGACGGCATCAGGCGCTGGATCGCGGCCTTCATCGCGGCCGGATCGGAGCTGAAGCGCTCGATCGCGGCGACGCGCACGCCGCGGCTGGCGACAGCCTGCTGGAAGGCAGCCTCGACCACCT
>JAEWKP010000290.1 GCA_023393655.1 Pseudomonadota bacterium
TGCGTCATAGGGGCCCTTCATCAGCTTCTCGGCGTCGCCGCCGAAGGCATAGACCCAGCCGGCGACGAAGGAGACGCCGGACATGCCGCCCTTGATGCCGTTATAGCCGAACTGCTTGGGGTTCTTCTTCACCCAGTCGGCGAGCTCGGCGAAGGTCGCCGGCGGCGTCTTGACCATGTCGGCATTGTAGGCGAGCGCGGTCTGGGACTGGAACATCGGAATGACGAAGCCGCTGACATCGGTGCCGAGCGAATTCTTCGCGGAGTCGCCGGTGGCGAGCTTGGCCGTCTCGACATTGGCCGTGTACTTGTTGAGCAGGCCTTCCTTGACCATCTGGCCGGCGGCCTTCTGGTGGATGACGAGCACGTCGAAATCGGTCGCGCTGGCGCCCTTCTGGGCGTCCAGCTTCTCGTAGATCTTCTGCGAGCCGGAATCGCCCGGACCGGTGCCGACCGAGACGACCTTGACGCCCGGGTGGGCCTTCTCGAACATCGGCCCGAGATAGTCCTTGACGTAGTCGACCATGTTCTGGTCGCCGGCTGAGGCGACGTTGAGGGTCTGCGCGGATAGCGGCGATGCCACGATCAGCGCGGCGAGCGAGCAGGCAAGCGTGATGATGCGCATGGGTCTGACTCCCTGTCAGGCGGCTATCCCGGCCTCGGTCGCCGGGAAGATGTGAAGGCGCTGCAGCGGAATGCGCAGCCCGACCTTGGTTCCGAGTTCGTGACGGCCGGTATCGTCGACCGTGATCTGGCGTCCGGCGGCCTCCACCTTGTAGCGGTAGATGCCACCGGGATAAGCGCGCGCGGCGATGGTGCCGGGGACGACGAGATCGCCACTCGCAGCCGCCGCGTCATGCGCGTCGAGACTCGCGACGTCGTCGCGGAAATAGGCAAGCGCCTCGCCGTTCGGCAAAGCAGCTCCGGCGGCATCTGCGAGCGTAGCGCGGGCCGTGTCGGCGGTGACGGAAGCCACGCCTTCGCTGCGTGCGATCTTGAGCGGCAGGACATTCTCCGCGCCCATGAAATTGGCGACGAAGGCGCTGGCGGGGCGATCATAGACCTCCTCGGGCGTGCCGACCTGGGCGACCCGGCCAGCCTGCATGATCACCAGCCGGTCGGCCATGGTCATGGCTTCCTCGCGATCATGGGTGACGTGGACCGCGGTCAGGCCGAGCCGCTGCTGGATGGCGCGGATCTCGTGGCGCATGGTCATGCGGATCTTGGCGTCGAGATTGGAGAGCGGCTCGTCGAGCAGGAGGATGCCGGGATCGATCGCGAGCGCCCGGCCGAGCGCGACACGCTGGCGCTGGCCGCCGGAGAGGGCCGTGACCTTGCGGTCCTCATAGCCGGCAAGGCCGAGAAAACCCAGCATCTGGCTGACCTTGGCGGCAATCTCCGCCTTCGACTTGCCGCGCAGCTTCAGGCCGTAGCCGATATTCTGGAGCACGGTCATATGCGGCCAGAGCGCATAGGACTGGAAGACCATCGCCATGCCGCGCTTTTCCGGCGGCAGCCCGGCGACATCCCTGCCGCCGACGACGATCGAGCCTTCCTCGACCGGAACGAAACCGGAGAGCGAGCGCAGCAGCGTAGTCTTGCCGCAGCCGGAGGAGCCGAGGAGCGCGGTGAAGCTGCCAGGCGTGAAGTCGAGATCGATGCCGTGCAGCACGCGCGTGCTGCCATAGGCGACCTTGAGACCGCGCACGCCGATGGCCGCGCCGCTACCCGCTCTGGCCTGCGTTTCCGGCTGCAAGGCGCCTACTCACACGGTTCTGCTCTTATGGCCTGACAATGGAATATTTCTTCCATCGACGGCTCAGTTGAAATAAACGTTACGCACGGGGCGCAGTCTATGCAAGAGCTTTGTGAAACTCGGATGACAGTACGGATTCATTCTCTCTGGCTGATGCCGGCCCCCGCCGACGAAGCGATGCTGGCCGGTATCGTCGGCGACCTGTCCGGCCGCTTCGGCACCCCTCTCTTCGCCCCGCACCTGACATTGCAGGGCGACACCGAGACGACGCCCGAGCTGCTGAAGCAGGCGATCACCGCGGCCGCCGGGGCGGTCGAGGCCTTCGCGGAGCCGGTCTCCGTCGTCGAAGGCAGCGATGCCTATTTCCGCTCGTTCTATGCCCGCTTCTCCGTCTCGCCCGCCCTGTCCAAGCTGAAGCAGGCACTCGATCCCGAGGGCTTCGCGAGCTTCATGCCGCATGTCTCGCTGCTTTACGGGCCGGTCGAGGCCGTTGCGAAAGCTGCGGCCATCGCCGAGATCGATGCGCGCCTCGCCGGCCGTACCATCCGCTTCGACCGGATCAGCATCGTGACCTCCGGGCAGGATGTGCCGATCGCCGACTGGCGGGTCGTGGCGAGCGTCGCGCTGCGTTCGGCCTGAGCCTTCCGGCTATTCGCCGGTCAGTTCGCGATTGCGGCGGCTGACTTCGTCGCTGTAGCGCTTGATCGCATGCGCCTCGCTGAGAATGCCGACGAGGCGGCGGCTGTCGCGATCGGCGACCACGGGCAGCGCCTCGCTCTCGGCCGCCTCGAACAGCTTCAGCGTATCGCGCACCGACATGTCGGCGAGCAGCATCCGATCGGGATTGCGCAGGATATGGCGCACGGTGCGCGGTGCGGGCTCGGCCGCGGCCTCCTCGTCCAGCGCCGGGTCCGGCTCGTAGAGCGCGCCCGGCGGCACCATGCCGGCATAGGCGTCGCCCGCGCCGACGGCGACGAGGTAATTGGTCGATCCCGGCGGATATTTCAGCCGCGCCTCCGCGATGGTCGCATCGGCCGCGATCTTCGGCACCTCGATGCGCATCATGCTGCCGGCGGTGAGATCGCGCATCCAGCCGACATCATGAGCGCCGCGGATGCTCTCGCCGCGCAGATGGAAGCGCCAGGTCGCGAAGGAGAAGCCGAAGAGACGCCGCGTCACCAGCGAGGCTGCGCCGGCCGCGCCGACGACGGCGAGCGTCAATTTGAGATCGCCGGTCATCTCGAGCGCGAGCAGCGTCATCGTCATCGGGCCGCCGACGATCGAGACCGCGAGCGAGCTCATCCCGACCAGCCCGAACAGCGTCTCGTGCCCGGCGAGGTTGGGGAAGCCGAGCGTCAGCACGCCGATGAAGAGACGGCCCGTCAGCACGCCGAGCAGGAGCGAGGCGAAGAACAGGCCTCCGCGAAAGCCCGAGCCGATCGAGACCGAGGAGGCCAGCGCCTTGGCGACAAGCACCAGCGCGAACAGCGTGAGGCTGGCATCGATGCCGAGATAGAGATTGATCGCGCCATGGCCGGCCGAAAAGACGGACGGGTTCCAGACCGCCAGTGCGCCGACGACGAGGCCGCCGAAGGCAGGCCGGAGCCAGGTCGGGATCCGCGAGCGCCTGAACCCCGCCTCGACGAAGGCGGCGGCGCGCATCACGACGATGCCGACGAGCCCGCAGGCGGCGCCCAACATGACGACCAGAGGCAGGTTGGCCACCGTGATCAGTCCGATCGGCGGGACCTCGATCGCGAGCAGCGCGGGTGCAAGCACGCCATGGGTCACGGTTGCCATGAAAGTCGCGGCCATCACCGGCACGAAAGCCGCGATCGAATAGCTGCCGAGGATCAGTTCGAAGGCATAGAAGGCGCCGGTCAGGGGCGCATCGAAGGCGGCACCGATGGCGCCGCCGGCGGCGCAGCCGACCATCAGGCGCATATCCGCGCGGCGCAGGCGCAGGCGCCGGCCGATATGCGAGGCGAGCCCGCTGGCGGCCTGCGTGTAGCCGGCTTCGAGTCCGACCGAGGCGCCCGCGCCGCTGGAGCCCATGGTCTGCAGCGCGACGAAGACACTGTCGCGGAAGGACATGCGCCCGCCATGCAGTGCATTGGCCTCGATCGGATCGATCGGCTGCTTGCGGCGGCGGAAGAACAGCCAGGAGGCGCAGCCGATGACGAGGCCGCCGAGAACCGGTCCTGCGAGCGCGCGCCAGGTCGGGATCGTGGTCGTGATCGAGAGCCGCTGCGTATGCGGCAGCCCGAAGATCACCTCGTGCAGGAGCTGGGTCGTGAAGGACATCGCCAGCACGACAAGCCCGGAGAGCACCCCGACCACGCAGGCCAGCACCACGATGCCGATCTCGCTGGAGCGGACGAGCGCGCGCCAGCCCTGCGGCGCATCGCCTGTCCCGGCCGGCGTTTCGGTGGCTTTCACGGTGATCACGGCAAGGCCCGTCAGGCTCGTTCGTCACGTCCGTTCGCGGTCGCATATCGCAGCGGCGGGAACAAGACGGCATGACCATAGCGGCCCCGCCCCTGCCGCAGGGCAGCTACGAAATCGGTACCGCAAGCCCCGTCTTGACCCGGTCCATGGCGACGAAGGAGCGGAACTTGCGGATGTTCGGATTGGCGAAGAAGAGGCGCCGCGTCAGCGCCTCATAGGCCGTCATACTCGGCACCAGCACGACCAGCATGAAATCGACCTCGCCGGTGACGTAATAGCATTGCTGCACTTCCGGCGCGGCGAGGAAAGCGCTTTTGGCCGCATCGATATCCGGCGCGGTCTCGCTGACCAGCTCGATTTCGACGAAGAGCGTGATCGGATGGCCGAGCGCGGCGGGATCGACCACTGCGACATTGGCGCGAATGACGCCGCTCGCCTCCATCCGGCGGATGCGGCGCTGCACGGCCGGCGCCGACAGGTTGACGCGCTCGCCGATCACGCGCTGGGGCGTGGTGTTGTCCTGCTGGAGGATCGCGAGAATCGCACGATCGAAAGCGTCGAGTTGATGAGCGGTCGGCTCGGCCATGCCTCATCCCGAGAGAGAAACTTGCAAGGACAGAGGGTAAATCCAGCGCCTTTTTCACCGGGGATGCAATATCCATTCAGGCAACCCAGCCAGACGAGGCCGCCATGTTCCTGCTCAACCATCATCCGGATTACCGCACCGCGCTCCATCCCGAGGATGTCGAGACGTTGGGGCCGGCCGGGGCCGACGCGATCGCGGCGCATCTCGCCGAGCGTCCGAACCATGCGCCGACGCCGCTGCACAGCCTGCCGGGGCTCGCCGCCGCGCTCGGCATCGGCGCGCTCTCCATCAAGGACGAGGGCCAGCGCCTCGGGCTCGGCAGCTTCAAGGCGCTCGGCGGCGCCTATGCTGTGATCCGGCTTGCGCTCGAAGCGGCTTCCGAAAAGCTCGGCCGGCAACTCGGCGATGCCGACATGAACGATCCCGCCGTCCGTGCAGCGGCGGCCGGCATGACTTTCGCCTGCGCGACCGACGGCAACCACGGCCGCTCGGTGGCGCAGGGCGCGCAACTGCTCGGCGCCAAGGCCGTGATCTTCGTGCATGGCGGCGTCAGCGACGAGCGCGTCGCGGCCATCGCCCGTTTCGGCGCCGAGATGATCCGCGTCGACGGAACCTATGACGATTCCGTGGTCGAGGCCGCCCGCGTCGCGACCGAGCGCGGCTGGACCATCGTCTCCGACACCTCCTGGGACGGCTACGAGCGCATCCCCGGCCTGGTCATGCAGGGCTACACGGCCATCGCCCGGGAGGGGCTGGCGCAGATGCCGGAACGACCGAGCCATGTCTTCGTCCAGGCTGGCGTCGGCGGCATCGCCGCCGCGCTCGCCGCGCAGATGCAGACCAGCTTTGGCGACGAGCGGCCCTTCTTCACGGTGGTCGAGCCGTCGCGCGCCGCCTGCATCTTCGAAGCGGTGAAGCGCGGAAAGCCGGGCAAGATTCCGCATGGCGCACCGACCGTGATGGCGATGCTCGAATGCTACGATCCCTCGCCACTGGCGCTGCGCGTGCTCTATCGCGCTGCCGACGCCTTCATGACGGCGGAGGACTCGGATGCGGTCGAGGCGATGAACCGCCTCGCCCGACCGGCGGCAGGCGACCCCGCTATCGTCGCCGGCGAAAGCGGTTCGGCCGGCCTTGCGGGGTTGCTGGCGGCCCTGCGCGACCCGCAGGCCCGCGCAGCGCTGAAGCTCGACAGCCAATCCCGCGTCTTCCTGGTCAATACCGAAGGCGCGACCGATCCGGCGCGCTATGCCGAGCTCGTCGGGCTAAAGCCGGAGGAGGTCGCATGACCCTGCAAGCCACCGAGCGATTGACGCTGCATTCGCAGAGCCATTCGCCTTATGCGCGCAAGACCATCGTCTTCGCGCATGAGGCGGGAATCGCCGAGCGGCTCGCGATCCTCGACCAGGAGACGAGCCCGACCAACCGCAATCCCGAGGTCTTCGCGGTCAATCCGCTCGGCAAGGTGCCGGTGCTGATCACGCCGGAAGCCGGCGCGATCTTCGATTCGCTGGTGATCTGCGACTATCTCGACGGGCTTCATGGCGGGCGCCGATTGATCCCCGCCGATGGCAAGGCGCGCTGGCAGGCTCTGCGCCTGCATGCGATCGCCCAGGGTCTCTGCGATGCCGGCATCGCGCTGCGCTGGGAGACGCTGCGCCGTCCGGAGCATCTGCGCTACCCGCCGCTCCAGGAGGGGCAGACGGCCAAGCTCATCGAGAGCTTCGACGTTCTGGAGCGCAGCGAAAGCTTCGAAGAGCCCGTGCATATCGGCCATATCGGGTTGGCCACGGCGCTCGCCTGGCTGGAATTCCGTGATCTCCCGGACTTCCGGGCCGGGCGGCCGAGGCTGACGCGCTGGTACGAGACGTTCTCGCAGCGGCCCTCGATGCGAACAACCGCCTATCACGGCGAGACGCAGGATCGGCCGGCGGCACAGGCCATTGCCGGATGACCTGATGACGTCGTAGCAGGGCAGCGCAGCCCTTCTGGCTGCGCCGGAGGCCGCGCATGAAGCTTCGTCCCGATACGCTGGCGATGACCGCCGTCCTCGCCATGCTGACGGCGCTGGGGCCCCTCTCGACCGATTTCTACCTGCCCTCCCTGCCGGAAATCGCGCGGGTCATGGAGACCGACGTCGCCGGCGCGCAGGCGACGCTCTCCTCCTTCCTGTTCGGCTTTGCCGCCGGACAGATCTTCTGGGGGCCGCTCTCCGACAGGCTTGGACGCCGGCCGGTGCTGCTCGCGGGCCTTGTCCTCTTCGGGCTCGCGACGCTGGCCTGTGCCTTCGCGCCCTCGATCGGCGCGCTGACATTGGCGCGAGCCTTCCAGGCGCTGGGCGCCTCGGGCCCGATCGTGCTCGGCCGCGCCATGGTGCGCGATCTCTATGACGGGCCGCGCGCCGGCCGCGAACTCGCCCGGATGGGCATGATCATGGGACTGGTGCCGGCGGTCGCGCCGGTGATCGGCGGCATGCTTCAAGTCGCCTTCGGCTGGCGCTCGACCTTCCTCGCCTCGCTCGCCTTCGGACTGGCGCTCTCGGTCGTCATCATCACGCTGGTGCCGGAGACCTTGCGGGTGCGCTCGCCGCAGCCGCTCTCCCTCGTCAGCATCTTCAAGGGGTTCGGGACGCTGCTGCACAACCGCGCCTTCCGCGTCTATGTCGCGCTGACGGCGCTGGCCTATGCCGGGCTCTTCGCCTTCATCTCGGGCTCGTCCTTCGTGCTGATCGGCGTCTACGGGCTGACACCGGTCGAATACGGCTTCTCCTTCGGCTTCGGCGTGCTCGGCTACATCACCGGCACGATCATCGCCCAGCGGCTGGTCGGACGGCGCGGCATGGACGGGGTCATCGCGATCGGCGTCGCCTGCCTCGCCGGCGGTGGGCTCGCCATGCTGGTCGGAGTGCTTACCGGATTCGGCGGGCCTGCCGGCATCGTCGTGCCGATGGCGCTCTATGCCTGCGGCGTCGGGCTGACCATGCCGCAGGCCCAGGCCTCGGCGATGATGCCCTTCCCCGACCGGGCGGGCGCGGCCTCCTCCTTCAACGGGCTGTGCCAGATGCTGCTCTCGGCCTGCGTCGGGCTGCTCGTCGGCCATCTCCTGAAGAACGCCGCACTGCCGCTGCCGCTGGTGATGTCGGCGCTGGGCGTCGCCGCCCTCGTCCTGTTCCGCGCGTCACGGGGCATCCGGGCGGCAAAGGGCTAAAAGCCCCGCTTCTCGCCTGGCAAGAGAATCCCGGAGCCAGGCCCGAGACTGACGGCAGGGTCCGTCAGCCGCCGAAAAGACGCTCGAAGAAGTTCTTCTCCTGCGGCGCCGGCGGCACCCAGGCCCGGTCGCTGGTCGGCGGGGGCGCCTCCGGCTGGCGGGCATCGGCAACCGGCGCGCCCAGATCGAGCGGCCGCGGCGCGCCCTGCCAGAAGCCGCCGGGCAACGGAATCGGCTGCGCTCCGGCATGGGCCGCCTTCATGTACTTGCCCCAGATCTCGCCGGGCAGGCCGCTGCCGGTGACGCGCTTCATCTTCGAATTGTCGTCATTGCCGACCCAGACGGCGGTGACGAGCTTGGCGGTGAAGCCGACGAACCAGGCGTCGCCGTAATCCTGCGTCGTGCCGGACTTGCCGCCGACCTGCCAGCCCGGGATGTTGAACTTGCTGCCGGTGCCGCCGTTCATCACGCCATTGAACATCGTATCCATCATCGCGAGCTGTTGCGGCTGGATGACCTGGCCGAGGCTCGCGGCCTTGCGGGCATACACGACCTTGCCATTGGTCTGGCGCACCTCGCGGATGACATAGGGCAGCACCGACTGGCCGCCATTGGCGAAGGTCGCGTAGGCCGCGGTCATCTCCAGCGGCGTCACCTCCGAGGTGCCGAGCGCCAGCGACAGGTTCGGCTGCAGGGCCGAGGTGATGCCGAGGCGCTGGGCGGTGCGGACGACCTCCTTGGGCGTCACCTCCTGGATCAGCCGCGCGGCGACCGTGTTGAGCGAATGCTGCATCGCCGTCGCCAATGTCACCGGGCCGCGATATTTGCGCGAATAGTTCTCCGGCTCCCAGCCCTTGATCGAGACCGGGGCATCGTCGCGGATGGTGTCGGGGGTCAGGCCCTTCTCCATCGCCGTGAGATAGACGATGGGCTTGAAGGACGAGCCGGGCTGGCGCCGCGCCGCCGTGGCGCGGTTGAACTGGCTCTTGGTATAGTCGCGGCCACCGATCAGGGCGCGGATCGCCCCGTCGGGCGCGAGCGAGACGACCGCACCCTGCGACGCGTTCAGCTTGGCGCCCTGCGCCGACAGCGCATCGACCAGGATCGTCTCGGCCGACGCCTGCAATTTCGAATCGATCGTGGTGAGAACGGTGACATCGCCGTCGACCGCGCCGATGAAGTCGTCGAGCACGTCCATGACGTAGTCGGCGGCATAGTTGACGGAGCCCGCCCCGACACGCTCCGGCACCTCCGCCGGCGCCGTCAGCGCGGTCTTGGCCGCGGCCTGGGTGATGAAGCCCTGATCGGCCATCGCGGCGATGACGAGCTGGGCGCGCTTCTCGGCCGCCTCGGGATTGCGGTTGGGCGCCAGGCGCGACGGCGCTTGGACGAGGCCGGCCAGCATTGCCGCCTCCGCGATCGTCACCGAGCGCGCCGACTTGTTGAAATAGCGCTGGGCGGCAGCCTCGACGCCATAGGCGCCGGAACCGAAATAGACGCGGTTCAGGTAGAGCTCGAGGATCTGGTCCTTGGTATAGGTGCGCTCCAGCCAGAGCGCCAGGATGGCCTCCTGGATCTTGCGGGCGGCGGTACGCTCCTGCGTCAGGAACAGGTTCTTGGCGAGCTGCTGGGTCAGGGTCGAGCCGCCCTGCGCCACGCCACGCCCACGCAGATTGGTGACGAGCGCACGGGTGATGCCGATCGGATCGATGCCGAAATGCTCGTAGAAGCGCCTGTCCTCGATCGCGACGAAGGCCCGCGGCAGATAGGGCGGGATCTCGCCGATGGTGACGGTGCGCCCGCCGGTCTCGCCGCGATTGGCAAGGAGCGAGCCGTCGGCGGCGAGGATCGCGATGTTCGGCGGCCGCTTCGGCACGGTGAGCTGGTCGATCGGCGGCAATTGCGAAGCGTGATAGGCGATGAGCCCGCCAAGGCCGATGACGCACCAGAGGCCGAGCACCATCGTCCAGTAGAACAGCCCGCCCAGGAACGAACGGCGGCGATGCCGGCCACGACGCTTGCCCCCGCCACCTCCACCGCCGCCGCCGCTACGCTTGCTGCCGCGCTTGGGCGGGTTGCGGAGCTGCCGGCTCGGCTCGGGCTGTGCCGGAGCGTTGCGGAAACGCGAGGGGCGATCGTCTGGAGAAAGGCGCATGTCACCGTCCACGTGGCCTTCGCCACGCTCATATCCAAAGGAGGGCTCGCGCCGCTCGCCTCGTGCAATCCGGTCGTTCATCCTGCCCCGTTTTCGGCCGCCATGCCGCCTCGCAATGCGGTCAGGTCACACAGGATTCAAACATGGCGCTTTTAAGGGTTCGTAAAGCGTGCAGTGCGGCAGCACGGACACAGCTGTCGCGCAAACGTGATCGAACTTGCAAGCACGCAAACCAAATCGTCATTGAATGGGATATTGCGCAAATTGAAGCGTGTCGCCTAGAACCCGCGACGGCACCAAACAATCCTTCCGATAACTGAACCAAGGACCCCTGCATGCAGTCTCTGTCCCGCTACGCGCCGTATACGCTCGGCCTGCTCCGCATCTTTACGGCGCTGACCTTCATCTCGCACGGCACGCAGAAGC
>JAEWKP010000305.1 GCA_023393655.1 Pseudomonadota bacterium
GCACGGTATGCCGCGCGGCTTGCGGAGGCGCACCCGCAAGGGTAACGAGCCCGATCACATTCCAAGAAGGACAGAAGAAATGGCCGGACCCCGGCAGACCTCGGCCGACAAGGCCGCAACTCCTGCCGTCGAGATCGACGGCGCCCGCGTCCTCGTGGTCGAGGCGCGCTTCTACGACAAGTACGCCGACGAATTGCTGGCGGGCGCGCTCGCAGCGCTGGAAGAAGCCGGCTGCCGCGTCGACGTTGTCACCGTTCCCGGTGCGCTCGAAATCCCCTCGGCGATCGTCATCGGCCTGCGCGCCGCCGACGAGGCCATCGACCCCTATGAGGCGGTCGTCGCGCTCGGCACCGTGATCCGCGGCGAGACCGGCCATTACGACATCGTCGCCGGCGAAAGCTCGCGCGCGCTGATGGATCTCTCGGTCGCCTTCGCTCTGCCGCTCGGCAATGGCATCCTGACCGTCGAGAACGAGGCGCAGGCCTGGGCCCGCGCCAACCGCAAGGACATGAACAAGGGCGGCGGCGCTGCCGAGGCGGCGCTCGCCGTGCTGCGCTACAAGCGCTCCCTGGCGGAGCCGTCCCAATGAGCCGCGCCGAGAAGCGGCGCGGGGCGCGGCTCTCGGTCGTGCAGGCGCTCTACGAGATGGAAATCGGCGGCCGCGGCGTCGTCGAGGCAATGGCCGAGTTCGAGCATTTCTGGATTGGCAAGGAGGTCGAGGAGATCGAACTGCCGGAGGCGGAGATCGCCTTCTTCCGTGACATCCTCGGCGGTGTCGTCCGTGAGCAGCGCCTCGTCGATCGCACCGTCGATGAATTGCTGGCCAAGGACTGGCCGCTGAAGCGCGTCGAGGCCGTGGTGCGCGCGATCCTGCGCGCCGGCGCCTATGAGCTCGCCTTCCGCAAGGATGTGCCGGCCCGCGCCGTCATTTCCGAATATGTCGCGGTCGCGCGTGCCTTCTACGAGGGTGACGAGATCGGCATGGTCAACGCCGTGCTCGACCGCATGGCCCGCGACTTCCGCGCCGACGAGTTCGACCCCGCCAGCGCCTGATGACCGAACCGTCCCGCCCCGGCGAATTCGAGCTGATCGCCCGCTATTTCGCGCCGATCGCCGGGCCGGGCGGCTTAGGTCTTCTCGACGATGCCGGCCTGCTGCGGCCGGGCCGGGGCTACGAGGTCGTCGTGACGGCCGACGCCCTCGTGGCCGGCGTGCACTTCTTCCCCGACGACCCACCCGATTCGATCGGCTGGAAGGCCCTTGCCGTCAATCTTTCCGATCTTGCCGCCAAGGGCGCCAAGCCCGAGGGCTTCGTGCTGACGCTTGCCCTGCCACGCGGCTGGACCGAGGGCTGGCTCGCCGATTTCGCGGTCGGACTTGCTCGCATGGCCGAGGCGGCAGGTTGCCCGTTGATCGGCGGCGACACCGTCTCGACCTCGGGGCCGCTCACCCTCTCGATCACCGCCTTCGGCACGGTTCCGGCCGGGCGGATGGTCAAGCGTTCCGGCGCGAAGCCGGGCGATATCGTGCTGGTCTCCGGCAGCATCGGCGACGGCGCGCTCGGCCTCAAGGTCCACGGCCCGGACAAGCCCGATTGGGTCGCTTCGCTCGACGTCGAGGATCGCGCCTTCCTCGCCGATCGCTACCTCCATCCGCAGCCGCGCCATGCTCTGGCGGACGCCTTGCAGCGCCATGCCTCGGCGGCGATGGATATCTCAGACGGACTCGTCGGCGATCTCGCCAAGCTTTTGAAGGCTTCCGGTGTGGGCGCCGAGATCGACCTTGACGCGGTCCCGCTCTCGGCTTCGGCCCGCGCCGCGCTCATGGCCGCTCCCGCATTGACGGAACTGGCCTGGACCGGCGGAGACGACTACGAAATTCTCTGCACGGCCTCTGAAAAGGAATATCCTGCTCTGGTTGCGGCAGCAGAGGGATCAATGCTTCTGCTGACGCCGATCGGGCGGGTCTCGGGCGAGGCCGGCGTGGTGACATATCGCGGGAAGGGTGGGGCGCAGAGCTTCGCGCAAGGCTCCTTCTCTCATTTCTGACGGCGGCGCATCACGGCGACCGCGAGGCGCGTTGTGATGAATCAGCATGTTCCGGCTCTCGATGGCGACAGGCTCGCAAAGCGCAATGCGCTGGTCCTCGCCGGCGCCCAGGCGCTGGGCGGCGCCAATCCGGCGATCATCGTCTCGCTCGGCGGCATCGTCGGGGCGCAGCTCGTCGCGGACCAGGCTTTCGCGACCGTGCCGGTCAGCCTGCTCCAGCTCGGCATCGCTGCGGGCGTCATCCCGGCTGCGATGATCATGCGCCGGCTGGGCCGGCGCAGCGGCTACCTGATCGGGGCGCTCGTCGGCGCGGCCGGCGCGAGCATTGCGGCGGGCGGCGTCTCGCTACGCCTGTTCTGGCTGTTCTGCCTCGGCACCTTCGTCTGCGGGCTCTACGGTTCCTTCGTCCAGAGCTACCGCTTCGCGGCGGCCGATACCGCGACCGATCACTTCCGGCCCCGAGCGATTTCCTGGGTCATGATCGGCGGCCTTGCCGCGGGCGTCATCGGCCCGCAATCGGTCTACTGGACGCGCGACCTGACGCCGGCCGCGCCCTTTGCCGCCAGCTTCATCGCCCAGGGAATGCTCGCGCTGGTCGCGATCCTGATCGTCTCGCGCCTGCGTGCGCCGCCGGTGGCCGCAGTCCGTTCCGGCGGCGGGCGTCCGCTCGGCCAGATCATGCGTCAGCCGAAATTCATCGCCTCGGTTACGGCCTCGCTCGTCGCCTACGGGTTGATGAGCTTCGTCATGACGGCGGCGCCGATGGCGATGGTCGCCTGCGGCCATTCGGTCGGCGACGCCACGCTCGGCATCCAGTGGCATGTTCTGGCGATGTTCGGGCCGAGCTTCTTTACCGGCCGTCTGATCGCCCGCTTCGGCAAGGGCACGGTCACGGCGGTTGGCCTCGGCCTGACGGCACTCGCCGCCGTCGTCGGCCTCACCGGCCTGAGCGTCGGCCACTTCTGGCTGGCGCTGATCCTGCTCGGCGTCGGCTGGAACTTCGGCTTCATCGGCGCCACCGCGCTGGTGACGGATTGCTACCGCCCGGAGGAACGGGTCAAGGTTCAGGCGGCCAACGATTTCCTGGTCTTCGGCTCGGTCGCCATCGCCTCCTTCTCGTCGGGCGGCCTGCTCAGCCATGGCGGCTGGAACGCCGTGAACTGGCTGGTCTTCCCGCCAGTGATGGTTGCTCTCCTGCTGGTAGCATGGCAGCGCTTCCAGCGGCCCACCACGGCCTGAGCCGGACAGCTACCCACGATCGGAGCAACCTGATGAACAACCGCGCCTTCCCGCCTGCGACCGGCCAGGTTCCGCCCGGCGCCATCGGGCATAATCGCGGTGTCATCAAATCCAACTACGCCTTCATGCCGCCGGAAGGCGTGCTGGTCAGCCGCCTGCCGCAATACCGCGACACGATCGTGCGCGTCCTCACCGGGCCGGTCATGGGCGCGGCCTTCGCCCAGTACGTGCTGGAGATCGCGCCTGGCGGCGGCACGCCGGCCGCCTTCAGCGAAGACGGCATCCAGCACTTCTTCTATGTCCTCTCCGGCGAGGCCCGGATCGCCGTCGCAGGCGGCGCGGCACAGGCGCTCACGGCGGGCGGCTTTGCCTATCTGCCGCCGGCGACCACCTTCACCCTGCGCAACGAGACGGCGGAGGCCATCCGCGTGCTCGCCCTGCGCAAGCGCTACGAGCCGGCGCCGGGGCTCGCCGTGCCGGAGCCGATCGTCTCGCATCAGGACGCCGTGCCGATGGCGAATCACACCGGCATGGAAGGGCGCGGCTTCCAGTTCCTGCTGCCCTATGGCGACATGCGCTTCGATTTCGAGATGAACCTGATGTGGTTCAAGCCGGGCGTCTGCTTCCCGGCAGTCGAGACCCATGTGATGGAGCACGGCCTCTACATGCTGGAAGGGCAGGGGCTCTACCTGCTCGGCGCCGACTGGCACGAGATCTGGGAGCGGGATTTCATCTGGATGGGCGGCTTTTGCCCGCAGCAGTTCTATCCGACCGGCTACGGCGACGCCTGCTATCTGCTCTACAAGAACGTCAATCGCGACCTCGCCCTGTGACGGGCCGTCGGTCCGCCTGACATTCGAGCAGATTTGTCAGTCGGAGCGTTTGCGCTCTTCGCGGAAACTTGCCACAAATTTGCCTGACACTGGCGACGCGGAGCGGGCCCTGAGTCTTGAGGGCCCGTTTTTTCGCTGCCTGACGTCCAACGCTGCAAAATGACGAGCGACAGCGCTCCCGCCGACTGCAAGCTCTAGGGTCAGGAAATCGAATGTCAGCTCTGCTTCTCATCATCATATTGAGTGCGCTTTCCATAGCCTACGGCGTCTGGGCCTATGGCGATGTGATGAAGCGCGATGCCGGCAACCAGCGCATGCAGGAGATTTCCGGTGCGGTCGCCGAAGGCGCGCAGGCCTATCTCAAGCGCCAGTACATGACCATTGCGATGGTCGGCGTCGTGCTCTTCATCGCGCTTGCCTGGTTGCTCGGCAAATGGGTGGCGATCGGCTTCCTGATCGGCGCGGTGCTCTCCGGCATGGCCGGCTTCATCGGCATGGACGTCTCGGTGCGCGCCAATGTCCGCACGGCCCAGGCCGCAATGCAGTCGCTCGGCGAGGGTCTCGACGTCGCGTTCAAGGCGGGCGCCGTCACCGGCATGCTCGTCGCCGGCCTCGCGCTGCTCGGCGTCGCCGTCTATTACGGTGTCCTGACCTCCTATCTCGGCTTCGAGCCATCCAGCCGCACGGTGATCGATTCGCTGGTGGCACTGGGCTTCGGCGCCTCGCTGATCTCGATCTTCGCCCGTCTCGGCGGCGGCATCTTCACCAAGGGCGCCGATGTCGGCGCCGACCTCGTCGGCAAGGTCGAGGCCGGCATCCCGGAGGACGATCCGCGCAATCCCGCGACCATCGCCGACAACGTGGGCGACAATGTCGGCGACTGCGCCGGCATGGCGGCCGACCTGTTCGAGACCTATGCGGTGACGCTGGTCGCGACCATGGTGCTCGCGGCGATCTTCTTCGCCGGCCAGCCGGCTCTCGGCACGATGATGCTCTACCCGATGGCGATCGGCGCGGCCTGCATCGTCACCTCGATCATCGGCACCTTCTTCGTCAAGCTCGGCGCCAACCAGTCGATCATGGGCGCGCTCTACAAGGGCTTCATAGCTGCCGGCGTCCTTTCAGTCGGCGCGATCGCGGCGGTGAACTACGCCATGTTCGGCGGCTTCTCGGCCTCCTTCACCACGGCGCAGAACGTGACCTTCACCTCGGGAGGGCTCTTCGCCTGCGCGCTGGTCGGTCTCGCGGTGACGCTGCTCATCGTCATCATCACCGAGTATTACACCGGCACCGGCAAGCGCCCGGTGGTCTCGATCGCCCAGGCCTCGGTGACTGGCCACGGCACCAACGTCATCCAGGGCCTCGCCGTCTCCCTGGAATCGACGGCGCTGCCGACCATCGTCATCATCGCCGGCATCATCGCTTCCTACAGCCTTGCCGGCCTGTTCGGCATCGCCATCGCCACCACCGCCATGCTGGCGCTGGCCGGCGTGGTCGTGGCGCTCGATGCCTTCGGTCCGGTGACGGACAATGCCGGCGGCATCGCCGAGATGGCCGGCCTGCCCAAGGAGGTCCGCCACTCCACCGACGCCCTCGATGCGGTCGGCAACACCACCAAGGCGGTCACCAAGGGCTATGCCATCGGCTCCGCCGGTCTCGGCGCGCTCGTGCTCTTCGCCGCCTATACCTCGGACCTGAACTTCTTCATCTCCGAGGCCAACAAGGCGGGCTCGACGGCCTTCCAGTACTTCAAGGGCGTTACGGTCGATTTCTCGCTGTCCAACCCTTACGTCGTCGTCGGCCTGCTGCTCGGCGGCCTCATTCCCTTCCTCTTCGGCGGCATGGGCATGACGGCGGTCGGCCGTGCAGCGGGCTCCGTCGTCGAGGAAGTGCGCCGGCAGTTCCGCGAGAAGCCCGGCATCATGGAAGGCAAGGACCGGCCCGATTACGGCCGCGCCGTCGACATGCTGACCCGCGCCGCGATCAAGGAAATGGTCGTGCCCTCACTCCTGCCGGTGCTGGCGCCGATCGTGACCTATTTCGTGATCTACGGGATCGCGGGCAAGAACAATGCCTTCGCGGCCGTCGGCGCCATGCTGATGGGCGTGATCGTCACCGGCATCTTCGTCGCGATCTCGATGACCTCGGGCGGCGGCGCCTGGGACAATGCCAAGAAGAGCTTCGAGGACGGTTTCGTCGACAAGGACGGCGTGCGCCATCTCAAGGGCTCCGAGGCGCACAAGGCCTCGGTGACCGGCGACACCGTCGGCGACCCCTACAAGGACACGGCGGGCCCCGCCGTGAACCCCGCGATCAAGATCACCAACATCATCGCGCTGCTGCTCCTGGCGATCCTGGCGCATTCCTGATCGCAGGCAGCGTTGAGACAATCACGGACCCGCGGCGCAAGCCGCGGGTTTTTCTTTGGCGTCCGGAAAAAATGTTTGAAGGCAAAAGCTTGCCGCCCTCGCTTGAATCAAATCGGCAACCTCTTGAATCAAGCTCCGAAGCTACGGCCGGGTCCGTAGCGTTCCCGCATGCGCCGCTGCCGTCTCGCTGGCATGGTCCCGCCAACCTCAGGAGGACCCATGTCCACGCAAACGCTCGACCGCCCCGCCGCTGCCCCCAACCGCGCTGTGGAGTTCGTGCTCCTGCTGGTGCTGGCCGTGCTGTGGGGCGGCTCCTATACCTTCATCAAGCTCGGCGTGGAGACGATCCCGCCGCTCACGCTCATCGCCGCCCGCACCTTGATTGCAAGTCTCGCCCTGCTCGCCGTCATCCGCTGGCGCGGCCTCAAGCTGCCGCACGACCTCGCGACATGGCGGCTCTTCGTCGTCCAGGCCTGCCTCAACAGCGTCGTCCCTTTCACCCTGATCGCCTGGGCCGAGCGCAGCGTCGATGCCGGGCTCGCCACGATCCTGAGCTCGACCAGCCCGATCTTCGTCGTCCTGCTGTCCTGCCTTTCAGCCTCGGCGGAACGCCTGCCGCGCCTGCGCCTGGCCGGGATAGCGGCCGGTCTCGCCGGTACCGTCCTGATCGTCGGCAGGCAGGCGATGGCGGGCTTCGGCGAACAGCTCTGGGCCCAGCTCGCCCTGGTCGCGGCCAGCCTCTGCTATGGCGGTGCGGCCTTGTTCGGGCGCAGCTTCAAGGGGCTCGATCCGATCATGCCGGTGGCGGGCTCGCTGCTCTGCGGTGCGCTGGTCCTGCTGCCGCTCAGCCTGGTGCTGGACCGACCCTGGACGCTGACGCCCTCGGCGCAGTCGATCCAGGCGCTGGTCGCGCTGTCGCTGGTCTCGACCGCTCTGGCCTTCGTGATTTATTTCCGATTGATCGCGCGGTTGGGCTCGGTCGCGACGACGTCGGTCGCCTATCTGCGCGTTCCCACCGGCGTGCTGATCGGTATGGTCTTCCTCGGCGAGGCGCTGGCGCCGACCGCCTCGGCCGGGCTTGCCCTCGTGATCGTAGGCGTCATGGCGATGACGCTGCCGCTGCGCCGTCGCTCGTCGGCAGCCTAATCGCCCTCCGGGGCCGTGACGACGCAAAGAAAAGCCCGCGGTTCGCACCGCGGGCTTTTGACGGCCGATGATCTGAAGGCGCCCCGCTTACGAGCCGAGCGGGTTGAACTTGGTGACGCCCTTGAACAGGTTGCGCAGGAAGCTCTGCTCCTCGCCGCCCGTCGGGGTGGTGCGGCTGATGAAGTCGAAGATGATGCCGTCCTGCAGGCCGTAATGCGCGATGCGCTCGACCTTGAAGCTCTTGTTGAAATAGATCACCAGCACCTGCTGGTCGATGGTCTGCGGGTCCTGGAACTGGAACCGGCGGCGCATCGTCTGGCTGATATAATAGAAGGTCCGGTTGCCGATCGTCGAGGTCGTCGACGGGGTGCCGAGCGTGGTCAGAACGGCCTGCACGTCCATTCCCGGCTTGACCTGCGCGATCAGCGCATCGTCCATCACGAAGCCGCGCTTGAACTCCTCGTTGATGCCCGCCGAG
The DNA here is from genome assembly GCA_023393655.1 of Pseudomonadota bacterium. Taxonomy (GTDB): domain Bacteria; phylum Pseudomonadota; class Alphaproteobacteria; order Rhizobiales; family Beijerinckiaceae; genus Allobosea. The sequence continues at coordinate 8,114 of JAEWKP010000305.1, forward strand.
GTCGGCAGCACGAAGCCGCCTGCATCGGGGCCGCAGCCTGCAAGCATGAGGGAGGTGGTCGCGAGGGCTCCGAGCAGAGCCGTGCGGCGGGTGATCTGGGTCATGCGGGCACGATCCGAAAGGCGAGCACGGCCCGGGACGATCCCAAGCCGCTTGTCAAAAGGGTAAGGGTTGGCGTAACGCCCGAGAATGGCTTTGGCAAGGCGAGTGCGCCCCGGCGGCGGCGGGCGGGAGTAAACAGGTGATCTTCGGGTTGTTCGGCAAGCGCACCAATCGGCGCTCTCCTGTGGACACGCTGTTCGGGCGCGTCGCGGAGGCTTCGCGCCTGCCAGCGCTTTATATCGATGGCGGTATTCCCGACAGCTTCGAAGGTCGTTTCGAATCGCTGACCCTGCATGTCCTGCTGGTGCTGCGCCGTTTGCGCGAATTGCCGCCCCCGGCTGCCGATCTGGCGCAGGAATTCATCGATGCCTGCTTCGCCTATCTCGAGCTCGGTTTCCGCAATGGCGGCATCAGCGATGTCGCCGTGCCCAAGCGGATGAAGAAGATCGGCCAGATGTTCTATGGTCGGGTGCAGGCCTATGAGGCCGCGCTGGCCGCTCCCGGTCTGGAGGCTCTGGCCGAGGCGCTGGGGCGCAACGCCTGCGCACCGGAGGCGGCGCCTGCGCTGGCCGCCTATGCCCGTGCCGCACAGGAGGCGCTCGCCACCGCCGATCTCGACGGCATCATGAACCGGGACAATCTCTTTCCCGTCTTCTCGGCCCGGGAGGTCGCTCATGACGCCTGATCGTGCACCGGCCTTGCCGCTCAGCCATCCGATCCGGATCGAGGCGATCCGCACCCGCGGCACCGAGGTTGTGGTGCGGGCGCAGGCCGCTGAGCTGCCGGCCATCGCGGCCCAGCTCGGCCTCGTGTCCATCGAATTGCTGGAGGCGCGCTATGTCCTGTCGCGCAATGGCGAGCGCGTGAAGCTCGAAGGGAGCATTGCGGCCCGGCTCCACCAGGCCTGCGTCGTGACGCTCGAGCCGTTCCCGGTTCAGCTCGACATACCCGTCAAGCTCGATTTCACTTCGGAGGAGGAGACTGCGGCCTTCGCCCGGCGCAACGAGCGGGACGATGCCGAGATCGATATCGAGGTGCTGCTGAACGAGGACGATCCGCCCGAGCCGATCATCGACGGCGTGATCGATCTCGGCGGGGTCACGCTGGAGTTCCTCGCGCTGGCGCTCGATCCCTATCCGCGCAAGCCCGGTGCCAGCTTCGACACGTCCGCGGGTGACGCCGCCCCGGATTCGCCTTTCGCGGCGCTGGCAAAGTTGAAACGCGGTGACTGAAGCGCTTCGCGGCCCTTGCGCGGCTTGCGGCGCTGGCCCAAACCGCTATTGTCCGGCCGGCACCGAGCCGTCCCGGATTGAAGGTCGGCCATCTCCGGGACACGCCAGAATTCCATGACAAGACCGGTTACAATCGCGCTCGATGCGATGGGCGGGGACCACGGCCCGACCATCGTCATACCCGGCGCCGCCTTGATGCTCGAGCGCCGTCCGGATGCCCGATTCGTCATCTTCGGTGACGAGAAGCAGGTTCTTCCGCTGATCGACCAGCACCCGAAGCTGAAGGCTGTCACCACCTTCCACCACACCGAGGTCTCGGTGAAGATGGACGACAAGCCGAGCCAGGCATTGCGCTATGGCCGCTACAAATCGTCGATGTGGCGCGCGATCGACGCGACCAAGACGGGCGAGGCCGATGTCACCGTCTCGGCCGGCAATACCGGCGCGCTGATGGCGATGTCGAAATTCTGCCTGAAGTCGATGGCGCAGGTCGACCGGCCGGCGATCGCCTGCCTGTGGCCGACGGCCCGCGGCGAGAGCATCGTGCTCGATGTCGGCGCCACCATCGGCGCGGATGCGCGCCATCTCGTCGACCTCGCCGTGATGGGCGCGGCCATGGCCCGCGTCGTGCTCGATCTCGACCGGCCGACGGTCGGCCTGCTCAATGTCGGCGTCGAGGAGATCAAGGGCGTCGAGGCGGTCAAGGAAGCCGGGCGCATCCTGCGCGAGAGCAACCTGCCGCATCTCGCCTATCACGGCTTCGTCGAGGGCGACGATCTCGGCAAGGGCACGGTCGATGTCGTGGTCACCGAGGGCTTCACCGGCAACATCGCCCTGAAGACGGCCGAAGGCACCGCCCGTCAGATCGCCGATTACCTGCGCGCCGCGATGAGCCGCTCGCTGATGGCGAAGATCGGCTATGTCTTCGCCCGTGGCGCCTTCGCGGCGCTGAAGGACAAGCTCGACCCGCGCAAGTCGAACGGCGGCGTCTTTCTCGGGCTGGAAGGCATCGTCATCAAGAGCCATGGCGGTACGGATGCGAGCGGCTTCGCCAGCGCCGCCGAATTGGGCTATGAGATGGCACGCGAGGACCTGATGGCGAAGGTCCGCGAAATGGTCGCCGCGAGCACGCGTCCGGAGTTGACGGCCGCGCAGCCCGCCGAGGCGGAATAGGGAACAACCTTCTTGTCATCCTGCGCTCACA
>JAEWKP010000255.1 GCA_023393655.1 Pseudomonadota bacterium
GTTTCGGGTTCCTCGCTGCGCGAAGCCCCGGAATGACACAGGTGGCGCTGGTCATGAGCAACCTGGCCGAGGCCAGCCGCCTACAGCTTGACCACCAGCCCGTCGCGGATCGTGACCTGCCGGTCCATCTGGCGGGCGAGTTCGAGGTTATGCGTCGCGATCAGCGCCGCCAGCCCCGAGGCCCGCGCCAAGGCCATCAGCGTGCCGAAGACATGCTGCGCGGTCTGCGGGTCGAGATTGCCGGTCGGCTCGTCGGCCAGAAGCAGGCGCGGCCCGTTGGCGACGGCGCGGCCGATCGCGACGCGCTGCTGCTCGCCGCCGGACAACTCGCCCGGCAGATGGTCGAGTCGTTCGCCGAGGCCCAGGAAGGTCAGCAATTCGGTGGCCCGTTCCTCGGCGAGGCCGCGCGCCAATCCGCGGATGCGCTGCGGCAGCACGACGTTCTCCAGCGCCGTGAACTCGGGCAGGAGATGGTGGAACTGGTAGACGAAGCCGATCTCGGTGCGGCGGAGCCGCGTGCGGCCCTTGTCGTCGAGCTTGGTGGTGGCGAGCCCGCCGACGAAAACCTCGCCGGAATCGGGCTTCTCGAGCAGGCCGGCGACATGCAGCAGCGTCGACTTGCCGGTGCCGCTCGGCGCGACCAGGGCGACGACCTCGCCGGGCCAGAGCGCGAAATCGGCCTTGCGCAGCACTTCGAGCGGCGCGTCGCTCTGCGGATAATAGCGCTCGACCTGGGACAGGAAGAGCGCGGGCATTTCCTGTGCCATCGCGTTAGCCCATCCTCAGCGCTTCGACCGGATCAAGCCGGGCGGCCTTCCAGGCCGGGTAGAGCGTCGCCAGCAGCGACAGGGTCAGCGCCATCAGCACCACGCTCGTCACCTCGCTCCAGGCGATGACGGAGGGGATGTCGCTGAGGAAACGCACGGTCGGGGCCCAGAGATTGGCGCCGGTGATCCAGTTCAGCGCCGCCATGATCGACTTGATGTTCTTGGCGAAGACGATGCCGAGGGCCAAGCCCGCCAGCGTGCCGACGACGCCGATCGCCGCCCCGGTGATCAGGAAGACGCGCAGCACCGTGCCGCGCGTGCAGCCCATCGTGCGCATGATCGCGATGTCGGCGGTCTTGTCCTTCACCAGCATGATCAGGCCGGAGACGATGTTCAAAGCCGCGACCAGCACGATCAGCGTCAGGATGATGAACATCACGTTCCGCTCGACTTCCAGAGCGTTGAAGAAGCTGCGATTCCTCTGGCGCCAGTCGGAGAGCACGAGCGGGCGCGGCGCATCGGCCTCGATCGCGTCGCGGACAGCCTGGGTCCTGTCGGGATTGTCGACGAAGATCTCGATGACGTTCACGTCGCCGTCGCGGTTGAAATAGGCCTGGGCCTCGCCGAGCGGCATGTAGACGAAGGTGCCGTCGAACTCGGTCATGCCGATCTCGAAGATCGCCTTGACCGGATAAGCCTTGATCCGGGGCGCCGTGCCGAAGGGCGTCGAGGCCCCCTGCGGCGAAACCAGCGTCATCATGTCGCCGGCCTGGATGCCCAGCGCATTGGCGAGGCGCCGGCCGATGGCGACGCCGGGCGTGCCGCTGTCGAAACCGTCGAGCGTGCCGGACTTGATGTTGCCGCCGATGAAGGGGATCGCCTTGATGTCGTTCTCGCGTATGCCGCGCACCAGCACGCCGTTGTTGCCGGTCTGCGAGGAGGCGAGCGCCTGCCCCTCCACCAGCGGGATGGCGAGCTTGATGCCGGGGATCTTGGCGAGCCTGGCCGCGACGCTGTCGTAATCGTCGAGCGGGCGGTCGATCGGCGTCGCGAAGATATGGCCGTTCACGCCGACGATCTTGCTGAGCAGCTCGATGCGGAAGCCGTTCATCACCGACATCACGATGATCAGCGTCGCGACGCCGAGCATGATGCCCAGGAAAGAGAAACCGGCGATGACCGAGACGAAGCCCTCGCGGCGGCGCGTGCGCAGATAGCGCCCGGCGAGCAGCCATTCGAAACCGGCGAAGGCCTTGGTTCCGGTCGGAGTCTTGCCGGTCGGTACGTCGGCGCTGTCGGCGACGGCGCTCATGCGGCAACTCCCATCCGGTGCGACTTCATGACGGTGCCCGCCGTCACGCCGCCCTGCCCTTGAAGCGGTCGAGCGCGGCCTCCAGCGAGACGAGCTCGCGCTCGCCGCCGGCGCGGCGCTTGATCTCGACCTTGCCCTCGGCCAGCCCCTTCGGGCCGACGATGATCTGCCAGGGCACGCCGATCAGGTCGGCGGTGGCGAACTTGGCGCCCGGCCGGTCGTCGGTGTCGTCGAGCAGGGCGTCGTAGCCCTTGGCGAGCAGGTCCTTGTAGATGCGCTCGGCCGCGCCGTCGGTCGCCGCGTCGCCGGCCTTGAGATTGATCACCGCGATGTCGAAGGGCGCGATCTCCTCGGGCCAGACGATGCCGGCATCGTCATGGCCGGCCTCGATCAGCGCCGCGACGAGGCGGCTCGGGCCGATGCCGTAGGAGCCGCCATGCAGCAGCACGGGCTGGCCATCCGGCCCGGCGACGGTCGCCCCCATCGGCTCGGAATATTTCGTGCCGAAATAGAAGATATGGCCGACCTCGATGCCGCGCGCCGAGACGCGCTTGTCTTCCGGAACCGCCTCGAAGGCGGCCTTGTCGTGCATTTCCTCAGTCGCGGCGTAGAGGCTCGTCCACTTGTTGAAGACGCCCTGCAGGCCGGCGACATCGTCGAAATCGGTGTCGGCTGCCGGCGTCTCGAAATTCAGGAAGTAGCAATGGCAGAAGACCTCGCTCTCGCCGGTCGAGGCGAGCACGATGAATTCGTGGCTGAGATCGCCGCCGATCGGGCCGGTATCGGCCTTCATCGGAATCGCCTTCAGGCCCAGCCGCGTGAAGGTGCGCAGGTAGGCGGTGAACATGCGATTATAGGCGTGGCGCGCCGCATCCTTGTCGAGATCGAAGGAATAGGCGTCCTTCATCAGGAACTCGCGGCCGCGCATCACGCCGAAGCGCGGGCGGACCTCGTCGCGGAATTTCCATTGGATGTGGTAGAGATTGAGCGGCAGGTCCTTGTAGGACTTGACGCAGGAGCGGACGATCTCGGTGACCATCTCCTCGTTGGTCGGCCCGTACAGCATGTCGCGATCATGCCGGTCCTTGATGCGGAGCATCTCCTTGCCATAGGCCTCGTAGCGCCCACTCTCGCGCCAGAGATCAGCCGACTGGATGGTCGGCATCAGGATTTCGATGGCGCCCGAGCGATTCTGCTCCTCCCGGACGACATTGCTGATCTTGTTCAGCACGCGCAGGCCGAGCGGCAGCCAGGAATAGATGCCCGCGGACTGCTGGCGGATCATGCCGGCACGCAGCATCAGCCGGTGCGAGACGATCTCGGCCTCCTTGGGCGTATCGCGCAGGAGGGGCAGGAAATAGCGGGAAAGACGCATCGGGAAACCTGTCGGAGGGCGTCGTGCAGGGCACTGCACGACGAGTCGCTTCCTCTGAGAGACACCATCGCTCTCGACAAATTGCAAACCAAAATCAGCAGGAAGCGGCGGAAGATGGCGAAGTTATGTGCCTTTTCCGCTTAAGCCGCCATTCCGGACAAGCGGCGAAGCCGCGACGGTCCGGAATCCATCGAAGGGCGTCGCGCTTTACGATGGATTCCGGGTCAAGCCCGGAATGAGGCCCTGTTTAGCTTCAGCCCTTGGCGAAGCGGGTCTTGAGCGCCGCGAGCACCGGTGCCGGCACGAAGGGCGAGACATCGCCGCCCATTGCCGCGATCTGGCGCACCAGTGTCGCGGTGATGTGGCGCACACCGGGCGAGGCCGGCAGGAACACGGTCTGCACGTCCGGTGCCATCGTGCCGTTCATCCCCGCCATCTGCATCTCGTAGTCGAGGTCGCTGCCGTCGCGCAGGCCGCGGATGATGATCGAGGCCCCTGCCCGGCGCGCCGCATCCACCGCGAGATCGTCGAAGGTCACCACTTCGAGCGAAGCGCCCTTGGCGGCCAGCAGCGGACCGGCGACCGCGCGCAGCAGCTCGGCGCGCGCATCGACCGACAGAAGCGGCGTCTTGCCGGGATGGACCCCGATCGCCAGGACGAGCCTGTCGCAGAGTCCGGCGGCGGCCGCGATGACGTCGGCATGGCCGTTGGTCACGGGATCGAAGGAGCCGGTGTAGAAAGCGATGCGCGTCATGGGGCCAGCGTTAGCGGCTGAACCGAAAAAGGACAAGCCGCATCAGAGGCTTGGCGTTCTCAGGACAGCGGCACCAGCGCGGCGAGCGCCGCGGCGCTGCCGATGATGATCGAGACTAGAACCATGAGGGAAGCCGTAGCGGAAGCACGGCGGGAAGCGGCGTAGGACAGGCGGGCATCCATGAAGACAGCCTCGGCGAATCGGGTTTTACCAGTTTCCCTTGGGTGATGCCCGGAGCGGGCCGTCCCAAGGCGAGATTTTGACGAAACGGTGACAACGGCCGCTTGTTCCGGCTTTCGAATGCCTTTTCGGGGCTCCCAAGCCTAAACGGGCGCGCCATGCTGACGATCAACGACATCACCTACCGCCTCGGCGAGCGCCTGCTGCTCGACCATACTGGCGCCGCCATCCCCGATGGCGCGCGCGTCGGCTTCGTCGGCCGCAACGGCACCGGCAAGACCACGCTGTTCAAGATCATCACCGGCGATCTCGGCACCGAGAGCGGCAATATCAGCCTGCCGAGGGGCCGGCGCATCGGCGGCGTGGCGCAGGAGGCGCCGGGCGGCCCGGAGACGCTGATCGAGGTCGTGCTCGCGGCCGATACCGAGCGCTCGGCGCTGATGGCGGAAGCGGAGACCGCGACCGACCCGCACCGCATCGCCGAAATCGGCACGCGGCTCGCCGATATCGGCGCGCACTCGGCCCCGGCGCGGGCTGCGATGGTGCTGCACGGTCTCGGCTTCAACGAAGAGGCGCAGCAGCGCCCCTGCTCCGATTTCTCGGGCGGCTGGCGCATGCGCGTCGCGCTCGCGGCCGTGCTGTTCTCCGAGCCCGACCTGCTGCTGCTCGACGAGCCCACCAACTATCTCGACCTCGAAGGCACGCTCTGGCTCTACGACTATCTGGAGCGCTATCCGCACACCGTGATCGTCATCAGCCACGATCGCGAATTGCTGGACACCTCGGTCGATCACATCATGCATCTCGACCAGGGCAAGCTCACGCTCTATCGCGGCGGCTACTCCTCCTTCGAGAAGCAGCGCGCCGAGAAGCAGATGCAGCTCGCCCGCGCCAAGGAAAAGCAGGACGCCGAGCGCAAGCATCTCCAGTCCTTCGTCGACCGCTTCAAGGCCAAGGCGACCAAGGCCCGGCAGGCGCAGTCGCGCGTCAAGCGGCTGGAGAAGATGCAGACCATCGCCGCGATCGTCGACCGCGACGTGCAACCCTTCGTCTTCCCCGGCCCGGAAAAGCCGCTCTCGCCGCCGATGATCGTGCTGGAGGATGCTGCCGCCGGCTATGGCGAGCGCAAGGTCTTGTCGCGGCTCAACCTGTCGCTGGCGCCGGACGACCGCATCGCCCTGCTCGGCTCGAACGGCAACGGCAAGTCGACCTTTTGCAAGCTGATCGGCGGGCGGCTCGACGCGATGTCCGGCGAGATGAAGAAGTCGAGCAAGCTGGAGACCGCCTATTTCGCGCAGCACCAGCTCGATGAACTGCGCATCGAGGACACGCCGGTCGGCCACCTGCGCGACCTGATGCCAGATGCTCCCGAAGCGAAGGTGCGTTCCAAGGCGGCGCAGATCGGCTTCCCCGCCTCCAAGGCCGATACGCCGGTCAAGCTGCTCTCGGGCGGCGAGAAGGCGCGGCTGATGCTGGGCTTGGCGACCTTCCACGGGCCGCATCTACTCATCCTCGACGAGCCGACCAACCATCTCGACATCGACAGCCGCACAGCCCTCGTCACTGCCATCAACGACTACCCCGGCGCCGTCATCCTCGTCAGCCACGACCGCTTCCTGATCGAGGCCTGCGCCGACCGGCTCTGGCTCGTCGGTGGCGGGACTGTGAAGAATTTCGACGGCGACATGGACGACTACCGCACTTACGTGCTCGGCGCCGCCAAGGCCGAGAAGCGCGGCAAGCCGGCGCCGGACGCCAATGCCAAGCCCAAGGCCGACGAACGCAAGGAAGCCGCGACGAAGCGCGCGGCGCAGGGGCCGCTGCGCCAGAAGCTCAACCTCGCCGAGGCGCGCATCGCCAAGCTGACGGGCTTGATCGAGAAGGTCGACGCGGCGCTCGCCAATGGCGCCTTCTCCCGCGAGCCGGACAAGGCGCTGCAGCTCTCGCGCCAGCGCGCCGAATTGTCGGAGGCACTGGCGGCAGCGGAGGAGGAGTGGCTGCTGCTCGGCGAGGAGCTGGAGAGCGCCTGAGGCGTCAGGCCTCCGGCATGCGGCGCAGCCGCGATCCGCTGCCTACGGGCGTGGAACGCAGGCGCCAAGCCTCAGCATGGTGCCGGGCGGGCAGGTATGCGGGCCAGTGGGCTGCGAGATCGGCCGGACGGATTCGCAGCAGGCGCCGCGGACGACATAGCCGCTCGGGCAGCCACCGGACCTTTCCATCCGATCCTTGCCGTCCCGCGTCGGGCGGCACGAGCCTGCCGCGAACGCGTCATCGGCCGCGCCGAAGGCGACCGCGACCAACGCCGCAACGATGGCAAATCTGATCATGGGCAGCGATCTCCGATGGCGGCGGTCGCCGGCGAATGGCGTCCTCGGCGGGAATCGGCAACGGCCGCGTTAGCTGGCCGGATCATACATGAATTCGCGCAGTTCCTGCGCGCAGCGGCAGGCCCGCGCGAGCTTCGCCGCCCATTTCACCGCGTCCTCGCGCGTCGGCAGTTCCAGCACCGCGAATCCGCCATTGAGGCGGCTGCCCGGGTAGATCTCCCCGGACACCGTTCCATCGGCGGAGACGAGCACGGGAGCGACCGGCTCGTTGATCCCGCCGCCGAAGACATAGACGCCGGCAGCCTTGGCCTCCTCTATCACGGCATGGGCATCGACAGAGGCGGCGTTGAGCTCATCGTCCGTGAGCACCATCGCCTCGCTCGGAAACGAGATGAGGTATTTGGTCATGCCGCGATGATGCGTTGCGGGTCAGGCGAAAACAAGCGGATGGGTCGTCCGATCGCCTCGTGGCCGCCGCGACAGTAGACTATGCTGTCGACTCGGATGACCTGCCTGAGGCGGCAGGCTCGTTCCACCTGGCCATGAAAGACAATTCCGCCGATGCAATCGCGAGCATCTCATGCGCTGATCGGTCTGGCTACGCTGGTCGTGCTCGCTGTGCTGTTCGGGCTCGGCTACTGGTTCAGCCGGGGGCAAGGCGACACCATCGACGTCAAGGTGGTCTTCAACGGCAAGGTCTCCGGCCTCGGCCGTGGCTCCAGCGTGCTCTTCAATGGCCTGCGCATCGGCGAGGTCCGGGACATCGAGATCGAGCCGAATGATCCGCGCCAGATCTACGCGATCCTGAAGATCAGCCAGTCAGCTCCATTGCGCGTTGATACGAGCGCCCGCCTCGAAGGTCAGGGGCTGGCCGGCATCGTCGCGGTGCAGCTTCGCGGTGGCAGCCCCGCCGCCGCTCCGTTGATCGCCGGGCCGGGGCAGGCTCTTCCGACGATCATCGCGGAATCCTCCGAAAGCATCTTCGAAAAGGTCGGATCCATCGCGAAGGGCATCGACGAATCCCTCGTCGGTATCGATGCGGCAATCCAGGCCAATGCAGGGCCGGTAAACGAAAAGATCAAATACCTGGAGAACCTGTCCGCCACGCTCGATGGCAGCTCTCCAAAAGTGGCGGAATTCATGACGAGCGTCAGCTCGGTTGCCGATTTCATCGCACCGCTTCCCGATAAACTGAAAACTTTTAGTGAGGGTTTCATCGAGAATCTGCGATCTGCCGACACAAATCGGATCGCTTCAGCCATCGACGATGCCGATCGCTTTGCCACGAAACTGAGCGCCGCCGCTCCCGACATCGGCAAGACGGCGCGGAGCGTCGCCTCGATGAGCGAAAAGCTCAACAGGGCCGCCGATCAGGTCGATGGCGTGTTGAAAGGCGCGCAAGCCTTCCTGTCCGGTGCCGGGAGAGAAAACGGAGGAAGCGTCTTCGAAGACGTTGCCGAGGCTGCGAAATCCCTGCGTACGCTCGCCGACAATCTGGATCGGAGCTCGGCGGCAGTGGCGGCGAAGATCATCCAGTTCACGGGGAGCGGGCTGCAAACGGTCGAAACATTCACCTCGGGCGGCAGCCGCGCCCTCTCCGGCTTTGACCGTGCGCTGCGCAATGTGAACCGGGACCCGCAAGGGCTCATCTTCGGCAGCAAGAACCGCATCCCGCAATATAACGGCTCGCGATAGGGCACCACCGAGCCCGGCGCCAAAGCCGCTAGCGCGAAGACGCGACCGTCCCCGGATCACCCTGCCCGGGCTTCACGATCCGGCTCAGGCGGTTGTCGGTGAACAGGTAGATCTCGCGGCCGCCGGGCTCTGAATAGAGCACCTGAACCTCGCGCTGGCCCTTGCCGCTCTCGCCGACGAGCACGTCGGTCGGGCGTCCGCCCTTCAGCTTCACCAGTTCGCATTCGGTGATGCCGGGCGCGATCTCCTTCGGCAGCGGCCGGGTCGAAGGGTCGAGCGAGGCGCCGACGCTGCACTCGCCTTCCGGCGTCAGGACCGGTTCCTGCGTCGAGATTCCGACGCTGCCGGAGGTCGTCGTCGTCGTGGTGACGCCTCCCTTCGTCTCCGACTGGAAGGCGAAACCGCCCATATCGACCGAGCAGCCGGCAAGGGCCGCGGTGCAGAGCAACAGAACAGGCAGTCTCACGCTTTCTTCTCCCAACGGCCGGCATCGTCCTGCTGCCAGTAGCTGGCGGCATGGCCCGAGGCCCTGGCCTTCTTCCAATCCTCGCGGGCGGCAGCAAGCGCCTCGGGATCGTCACCATCGAATATCAGGACGACGCGCTCGTAATCCTGCATTGCGTCGGGAATGCGGACCCCGTCGGCGCAGACCCGGACCTGTGCGGCGTTCGGGTTATGCGCCTGCGTCGTCAGCACGATCGGATTGCTCGCCGCATCGGCCTCCAGCGCCGTGACATGCGGCAGGAAGCTCTCGTCGGAATAGGTCCAGAGGTGATCGTCGAGCACGCTCATGCGCTCCTGGCCGCCGACCTGGACGACGACCTTCTGGCCGCGCGACAGGGCGCGGTCGAGAATCGTCGGCAGGACCTGCTCCAGCGGGCGTGACTGCAGATGAAAGAACAGGATCTCGGCCATCGAAGCCTTATATCCTAACGGGTTGCCGGCATTTCCGCAGAAAGCGAATCAGCCTTCGTAGTGATCCGCGACCAGCCGGTCGAGCAGGCGCACACCCCAGCCCGGCCCCCATGAGCGGTTGATCTCGGAATTCGCGGCAGCCATTCCGGTTCCGGCGATGTCGAGATGCGCCCAGGGCGTATCGTCGACATGGCGCTGCAGGAACTGCGCGGCGGTGATCGAGCCGCCATAGCGGCCGGCCGAGTTCTTCATGTCGGCGAATTTCGAATCGATCATCTTGTCGTAGGCCTTGCCGAGCGGCATGCGCCAGACCGTCTCGCCGGTGGCGATGCCGGCCGCCGTCAGGCGGGCGGAGAGTTCGTCATCGTTGCTGAACAGGCCGGCATTCTCCTGCGCCAGTGCAACGAGGATCGCGCCGGTCAACGTCGCCAGATTGATCATGAAGCGCGGCTCGAAGCGCTCCTGCGTGTACCAGAGCACATCCGCCAGAACGAGCCGGCCCTCGGCGTCGGTGTTGATGATCTCGATGGTCTGGCCGGAGAGCGAGGTGACGATGTCGCCCGGCCGCTGGGCGTTGCCATCCGGCATGTTCTCGACGAGACCGATCACGCCGATGGCGTTGACCCTGGCCTTGCGGCCGGCCAGCGCCTGCATCAGGCCGACGACGCAGGCCGCGCCCGCCATGTCGCCCTTCATGTCCTCCATGCCGGCGCCCGGCTTCAGCGAGATGCCGCCGGTGTCGAAGGTCACGCCCTTGCCGACGAAGGCAACCGGCTGCGTATCCTTCTTCGCGCCGTTCCAGCGCATGACGACGACGCGGCTCTCGCGGCGCGAGCCCTGGCCGACGCCGAGCAGCGCGCGCATGCCGATCTTCTTCAGCGCCTTCTCGTCGAGAATCTCGATCTCGACGCCGAGCTTCTCGAGCCTGGCGGCGCGGTCGGCGAATTCTTCCGGGTAGAGAACGTTCGGCGGCTCGTTGACGAGGTCACGCGCCTGGATCACGCCGGCGGCGATGGCGTCGGTCGTCTTCACAGCCTTCTTCACCGCAGACGGATGGGCCGTGCGCAGCGTGACCGTCAGCGGCTCGGCCTCGTCCTTGTCCTTGCTCTTGGTCTTGTAACGGTCGAAGGCATAAGCCCGCAGCCTGAGGCCCAATGCGATATCGGCGGCCTGCCTGGTCTCGATCGCGCCTTCCGGCAGCGCTAGAATGATCTCGGCGCTGCGGCCGGCGCCGAGCCGGCCGGCGATGGCCCCGCCGAGCTTGACGAAATCGAGCCTGGCACGGTCATCCTCGGTGCCGATACCGACGACGATCAGGCGCTCGTATGAGGCGCCCTCCGGCGACGGCAGCGTCAGGCCGGCCAGGGCCTTGCCCTTGAAGCGTTCGGCCGCGGCGGCCCGTGTCAGCAGCGCCTGCGCGCCCTCGCCCGCCCCTTCCTGCGCCGCGTCGGGCACGACCAGCCGGTCCGAGACGAGGATCACCAGATCCTGCCCTTCGGCGGTATCCAGGGCTTTGATCTCGAGCTTCAGGCGCTGCGACATGATCCGCTCACAATCTTGCGAAAATGACAGGGGAAGGACAATTGACGGCAGACGGCAAACGATTCCCGTTTGCGCCATGGTCGCGCCTATACCATAGGGTGTGTCCGACGAACCACCTCGGAGGGCGTTTGCTCTCCTTCTCCGGAAACGACGCGTGCTTCTCAACCGCCTCGATCGCTACATCCTGAAGATCGCGGCGGTGGCGGCGATCGTGCTCCTGCTCGGCCTGACCGGCGTGATCTGGGTCACGCAGGCCCTGCGCGAGGTCGATCTCATCACCGGCAAGGGCCAGACGGTCCTGATCTTCCTGACCGTGACACTGCTTTCGCTGCCGGCCCTGCTCGCCGGCATCGCGCCGGTCGCGCTGTTCATGTCGACGCTCTACACGCTGAACCGGCTCAACGGCGATTCCGAGCTGATCGTGATGAATGCCGCCGGCGTGGCGCCGCAGCGCATCACGCGGCCCTTCATCGTGCTGACGATCGCGACTTCGCTGATCGTCGCCTGGATGACCATCTCGGTGATGCCGGCGAGTTTCCGCATGCTGCGCGACCTGATCACGCTGATCCGCGCCGATTTCGTCGCCAACGTGGTCAAGGAAGGACAGTTCGTCTCGCTCGAATCAGGCGTCACCTTCCATTACCGCGAGAAGGTCGGCGACGCGCTGGTCGGCATCTTCATGCAGGATCGCCGCGACCCCTCGCAGCCCTCGATCTATCTCGCCGAGCGCGGACGAACGGTCGAGGCCGAGGGCCAGAGCTTTCTCATGCTGGAAAAGGGCACGATCCAGCGCGAGGCCAAGAACACCTCGACGACCTCGATCATCTCGTTCGAGCGCTATGCCCTGAACCTGTCAGCGCTGACAGGCGATACCAGCGGCGGCCCCGGCGAGGGCGACGGCGACAAGGTGATCTACAAACCGCGCGAGCGCTCGACCTGGGAACTGCTCCGACAGGACACCAACGAAGCCTATTACAAGATCCAGGAAGGCCGCTTCCGGGCCGAGCTGCACAACCGGCTCTCGTCGCCGCTCTATCCCCTCGCCTTCATGCTGATCGCCTTTGCCGCCATCGGCGAGGCGCGCACCACCCGCCAGGGCCGCGCGCTGGCGATCCAGTCGGCGATCATGATCGTCGGCGCGACCCGCATCGCGGCCTATGCGGCCTGGACCGCGAGCGTGCGCTCGCCCTTTGCAGCCGCGCTGCTCTACATCCTGCCGCTCCTCGCCATCGCCCTCGCGACGGGCTTCATCTTCTACGGCGCACGGATCCAGCCGATACTGGCCCGCCTCGTCGCTCCCCTCACCACGCCGCTGGTCAATCTCGCGGCCCGATTCCGGCGCGCCTGATGCTGCTGTTCACGACCTTCGGCCGCTATCTGACCAGGCGCTTCACGCGTGCCATCGTCGGCGTCTTCAGCACGTTCTTCTTCCTGATCGGGACGCTCGATTTCGTCGAGCTGATGCGACGCGCCGGCGATTCCCCGATCGCGACGACGCCGCGCATCGTCCAGCTCGCGCTGTTCCGGGCTCCGGCCGTGGCCGAGCAGATCTTCCCCTTCGCCGCGCTGTTCGGCGGCATGTTCGCGCTGCTGACGCTGAGCCGAAAGCTCGAGCTCGTCGTCGCCCGCTCGGTCGGCGTCTCGGCCTGGCAGTTCCTGCAGCCGGCTGCGGCAGTCGCAGGGGTACTCGGGCTGGTCTCGATCATGATCTACAATCCCGTCGCGGCCGAGCTGAAGCGCAAGGCCACGGCGCTCGAGACGCGCCTGTTCGTCCGCTCCGGAGGCAAAGCCGCCCTCTCCAAGGAGATCTGGCTGCGGCAGCGCAGCGTCGACGGACAAGCGATCATCCGCGCCGCCGGCGCCCTGCCCGACGAGGACGGATTGTCGCAGGTCGCGTTCTTCATCTTCAACCCGAACGGCAGCTTCAAGGAGCGAATCGACGCCCGGCAGGCCCTGCTGCGCCCGCGGCACTGGGAGCTCTCCGACGCGCGCACGACCTCCGCCACGGAAGAGCCACAGAGCTATAAGAGCTACGTGCTCGCTACGACGCTGGAGCCGGAACAGATGCGCCAGAGTTTCACCCCACCCGACGCGGTGGGCTTCTGGTCGATGCCGGCCGTGATCGACCGGACACAGCGCGCCGGCCTCGACACGACACCCTATGAGCTGCGTTATCAATCGCTTATGGCGCGCCCGCTGCTGCTGATCGCGATGGTGCTCGTGGCAGCATCGGTTTCCTTAAGATTTTTCAGGTTTGGTGGTGTGACCAAACTGGTGATAGGTGGCGTCGCTGCAGGGTTCGTGCTCTATGTGGCGACACAACTGTCGGAGGAACTCGGATCGTCGGGAATCGTCAATCCGGTCGTCGCGGCGTGGTTGCCTGCAGCATTGGGGGCAATGCTGGGAGCACTCGCCCTCCTCCATCAGGAAGATGGGTGAAACGTACTGTGCCTATGGTTAATTTCGAGTTTACGAGATGGGTCCAGGAGTGAACCGGCTAGCGCGCTTTGCTGCGGCGACGGCTCTCGCCTCCAGTCTGGCCTATCTGCTGGCCGGGCCGGCCCATGCCCAGAATCGGGCGGCCGGCGCGCAGCCCAGGCCCGCGGCCGCGGCTCCTGCGAAACCGCAGGACCGCATGGTCGTCGATGCGCGCGAACTCGTCTACGACAACGACAAGAAGACGGTCGCGGCCGTCGGCGACGTCCAGATCCTATATCAGGGTCGGACGATCGAGGCCGATCGCGTCATCTACGACCAGGGCAACAAGCGCGTCACCGCCATCGGCAAGGCCCGGATCACCGAAGCCAACGGCACGGTCATCACCGGCGACAAGTTCAACCTGACCGACGATTTCCGCGACGGCTTCATCGATTCGCTGCGCGTCGTGAATCCGGACAAGACCCGCTTCTCGGCGCCGCGCGCCGAGCGGACGGATGGCGAGACCTTCGTCTTCGACAAGGGCATCTACACGGCTTGCGAGCCCTGCAAGGACAATCCCGAGCGGCCGCCGCTCTGGCAGGTCCGCGCCGCGCGGATCATCCACAAGAAGTCCGAACAGACGATCTACTACGAGGATGCGCGGGTCGAGTTCGCCGGCATCCCGATGGCCTATATCCCCTATATGTCGGGACCGGATTCGACGGTGAAGCGCAAGTCCGGCTTCCTGTCGCCACGCTTCATCAACACGTCCGCGCTCGGCTACGGCGTCGGCCTGCCCTATTTCCTCAACCTGGCGCCGAATTACGACCTGACGTTCACGCCGACCTATTTCAGCCGCCAGGGCTTCCTCGGCCAAGTGGAATGGCGGCACCGGCTGGTGAACGGCTCCTACGCGATCCGGGCCTCCGGCATCTTCCAGCAGGACCAGGACGCCTACCTGGCGAGCCCGCTCGGCCCACGCGACAAGACATTCCGCGGCTCGGTGGAGACGAACGGCAAGTTCTACATCAACCCGCGCTGGAGCGTCGGCTGGAACGCCTCGATGTCGACGGATCGCTGGTTCTACAAGAACTACCGCATCCGCAACGAGAGCCTCAGCGCCACGACCTATCTGCAGGAATCGATCTCGACGGCCTATCTGAACGGCCAGAGCGAGAGCGCCTGGTTCGACCTGCGCGGCTATTATTTCCAGCCCCTGAACTATCAGGACTGGCAGAAGCAACAGCCCGTCGTGCTGCCCGTGCTCGACTACGACAAGCGCGTCCACAAGCCGTCATTCCTCGGCGGCGAGCTCTCGTTCAACGTCAACGTCACCAGCCTGACGCGCGACACGGCCGCCTTCTCGGAACTGCCGCAGCAGAAGAGTTACCTGATTTCGACGTCAGGTTACTCGCTCTATGACGGCTGCGCGGTCTACGACAAGAACCACTGCCTCGTGCGCGGCCTTGCCGGCAATGTCTCGCGTGCGACCGCCCAGGTCGCCTGGCGGCGCAACTTCATCGACCCGCTGGGGCAGATGTGGACGCCCTATGCCTCGGTGCGCGCCGACATCTTCTCGATCAATCCCGATACCAGCGGCACCATCAATTCGCGCGTCTCGACGATCGCCGACACCTCGGACGAGGTCTTCGGCCGGGTGATGCCGGCGATCGGCCTGATGTACCGCTACCCCTTCGTCGCCAAGACCGGCTGGGGCACCCATATCATCGAGCCGGTGGCGCAGATCGTCGCGCGGCCGAACGAGACGAACAGCCTGCGCGTCGCCAACGAGGATGCGCAAAGCCTGGTCTTCGACGCCAACAACCTGTTCGAGTGGAGCGGCAAGTTCTCCGGCTTCGACCGCGTCGAGGGCGGCACCCGCGCGAATGTCGGCGCGCTCTATACCGGGCGCTTCGGCAAGGAAGCCTTCGCCAACCTGCTCATCGGCCAATCCTACCAGCTCGGAGGGCGGAATTCCTTCGCCGGTGGCGACCTGGTCAATACCGGCCTGAACTCCGGCCTCGAGACCCGCAACTCCGATTATGTCGCCCGCGCCCAGCTTTCCCCGTTCAAGGGCTTCTTCCTGACCGGCGCGACGCGCCTCAATTCAACGACCTTCGAAGCGCAGCGGATCGATGCCGCCGCGACCTATTCCAACAGCATCATTTCCGCCTCGGTCGGTTATGGCCGCTACGAGCCCCAGCCTGACCTCGGCATCTCGCGCCGCCGCGAGGGCCTGTCGCTCAGCGGCTCGCTCAAGGTCGCCGAGAACTGGCGCCTGCGCGCCGGCGTGCTGATCGATCTCGACAAGTACAAATACGATCGCGAGCGCTACCGGGACGCTTATGCGTCCTACGCGGCGGCCCCGGCCGCGTCTGCGGTGCCGATCTATCCGAATACGGGTCCGTTCCAGACCGCCTCGACCTCGTTCGGCATCAACTACACCGACGAGTGCACGGTCTTCGACATCAGCTATTCGCAGAGCTATGCCGACCGCCAGGCCGGATCGACCAAGGACACGCGCACGGTCATGTTCCGCCTTGAACTGCGCACGCTGGGCGAGATCAGCTACTCGCAGAACCTCGGCGGAGCCTCCTCGTCGAGCGACGGCGTCACCTCGTCGAACTAGTCGTACCGGCCCGAAGCGACGGGCCGGCCCCTTCTTCAAGACGCGGAGTCCGTCTTGCCGGCCAAGCCGCTCGCATTGACACAGGGCGACCCGGCCGGCATCGGGCCGGAACTGACGTTGCGCGCCTGGCTGGAGCGCCGCGAGCGCGCGGTGCCCGCATTTGCCTGTATCGGCGACCCCGATCACCTCGCCCGCATCGCTGCGCGGCTGGGATGGGCGGTGCCGCTGCATATCTGCGACTGGCGCAGTGCCGCAGCTGCCTTTGCCGATGCGTTGCCGGTGATTCCGCTGGTGTCCGGGGCTGGCACCGTCGTTCCCGGCAAACCTGATCCGGCGACAGCCGCAAGCACGATCGGCTCCATCGACCGGGCGGTCGCCGCGACCTATGCCGGCGAAGCTGCAGGCGTCGTGACCAATCCGATCGCGAAATCAGTGCTTTACAAGGCTGGCTTCAAGCATCCCGGCCATACGGAATATCTGGCGCATCTGGCTGCCGGGGGTGGCGCCGCGCCGCGGCCGGTGATGATGCTCTGGTGCGAGGAACTTGCTGTCGTACCGGTGACGATCCACGAGGCGCTGCGCCGCGTGCCCGAGCTTCTGAGCACGGCGCTGATCGTCGAGACCGGCAGGATCGTCGCCGCAGAGTTGCGCAGCCGGTTCGGCATCGCCCAGCCGCGGCTGGCGATCAGCGGGCTCAACCCGCATGCCGGCGAGAACGGCACGATGGGCTATGAGGACGAGGCCATCGTCGCGCCGGCCATCGCTCAACTGAAGACCGAAGGCATCGATGCGCGCGGCCCTTACCCCGCCGATACGATGTTCCATGCCCGCGCGCGGGCCGGCTACGACGCGGCTCTGGCGATGTATCACGACCAGGCCTTGATCCCGATCAAGACGATCGCCTTCGACGAAGGCGTCAATGTCACGCTCGGCCTGCCCTTCATCCGGACCTCGCCGGACCATGGCACGGCCTTCGACATCGCTGGCCAGGGCATCGCGCGGCCGGACAGCCTCTGCGCCGCCCTGAAGCTCGCCGCCCGGATGGCCGCGCGCACTGTCACGGACATCGCTTCATGAGCCAGATCGACGACCTGCCGCCACTGCGCGAGGTGGTGGAGCGCCATGGGCTGATGGCGCAGAAGGCGCTCGGCCAGAACTTCCTGTTCGATCTCAATCTGACGAGCCGCATCGCCCGTTCCGCCGGGCCGCTCGAAGGCCAGACCGTGGTCGAGATCGGCCCCGGCCCCGGCGGCTTGACGCGGGCGCTGCTGGCCAACGGCGCCGGGCGCGTCATCGCGATCGAACGCGACCGGCGCTGCCTGCCGGCGCTCGCCGAGATTGCGGCGCATTATCCGGGCCGGCTGGAGGTCATCGACGGCGATGCGCTCGCGGTCGACCTGTCGCCTCATCTCGACGGCGGACGGGCGCGGATCGTAGCCAACCTGCCCTATAATATCGGGACGCCATTGCTGGTCGGCTGGCTCAGCCTCGAACCGTGGCCGTCCTGGTGGGATTCGCTGACGCTGATGTTCCAGCGCGAGGTCGCCGAGCGCATCGTCGCGACGCCGGACGAGCGCGCCGATTACGGCCGGCTTGCCGTGCTCTCGAACTGGCGCTGCGAGACGAAGATCCTGTTCGACGTGCCGCGCAGCGCCTTCGTGCCGCCGCCGAAGATCACCTCGTCGATCGTGCAGTTGATCCCGCGTGCACAGCCGGAGCCCTGCGACCGGCGCCTGCTGGAGCGGGTGACGCTCGCCGCCTTCGGCCAGCGCCGCAAGATGATCAGGCAGAGCCTGAAGGCGGTGCTGCCCGACCCCGCCCCGATCATCGCGGCCGCCGGCCTCGCCGAGACGGCGCGCGCCGAGGAGATCCCGGTCTCGGGCTTCGTCAGGTTGGCGAACGCGCTGGCCGCGCAGCGCCAGGCAAACCCCTGATCAGGGCAGCTCTTCGGTCAGGAGCTGGTCGACGAAATCGTTGAGGCCGACGGCGCGGCTGCGCTTCAGGCGTTCGGCCGTCAGGATCGCCTTGATCGATTCATAGGCCGCCTGGAGATCGTTATTGACGATGACGTAATCGTACTGGTTCCAGCGCGCGATCTCGTCGCGGGCATTGGCGAGACGCTTGACGATGACCTCCTCGGCATCCTCGGCGCGGCGGATCAGGCGAGAGCGCAATTCAGCCATCGAAGGCGGCAGGATGAAGATGGTGACGACGTCGGCCCGCGCCTTCTTGACGATCTGCTGGGTGCCCTGCCAGTCGATGTCGAACAGCACGTCGCGCCCGGCCGCCAGCGAGGCCTCGACCTCCTTGCGCGGCGTGCCATAGCCGTTGCCATGGACCTCCGCCCATTCCAGCAGGTCATTATGCTGACGCATGGTGTCGAAGGCCGCGCGGTCGATGAAGCGATAATGCACGCCCTCGATCTCGGACGGGCGCTTGGCGCGGGTCGTCACCGAGATCGACAGGTCGAGATTGTTCTCGCTCTTGAGATTGCGGGTGAGCGTCGTCTTGCCGGCGCCCGAGGGCGAGGACAGGATCAGCATGAGGCCGCGGCGGGCCGGGTGAAGGGTCTCGGCAGCCATCCGGCTCACTCCACGTTCTGGACCTGCTCGCGCATCTGGTCGACGACCGTGCGCAGCTCGAGCCCGATGCGCGACAGGCCGGGATCGTTGGCCTTGGCGCAGAGCGTCGAGGCCTCGCGGCCGAATTCCTGCGCGAGGAAGTCGAGCTTGCGGCCGATCGGCCCACCCTTGGCCAGCAATTCGCGCAAAGCCACGACATGAGCCTGCAGGCGGTCGATCTCCTCGCGGATATCCGCGCGCACCGCGATCAATGCCGCCTCCTGATGGAGACGCTGCGGATCGAAGCCGTTATTCGCCCCGAGCAGGGCCTCCACCTGTGCCGCAATCCGGGCCCGAATCGCGTCGCTGCTACGGGCGGGATGGTGCTCCGCCTCGCCGGCGAGCCGGGCGATGGTTTCGAGATGGCCGAGAACGATCGCTTCGAGCGCGCGGCCCTCGGCGGCCCGCGCTTCCTTCAGAGCCGTCGTGACGGCTTCGAGACCTGCAAGGGCCGGAGCTTCGACCGCCCCCAGCGCATCCTGCGCCTCGTCGGCATAGTCGATGACGCCGCGGATGCCGAGCAGCCCGTCATACGAGGGCGGATTGATGCCGGCGGCCGGCGGCAGCCTCTCGACCGCCGCTAGCAGGGCAGCAAGCACGGCTTCGTTGACGCGGGGGCGCGGCGGGCCGGCGTCGCTGGTGACGGCGAGATTGACGTGCAGCGTTCCGCGCGAGAAGGCGCTACCCAGCCGCTTGCGAGCCGCTTCCGCCAGAAGCTCGAAGCCGGGCGGGACACGGACGCGCAGATCGAGCCCACGCCCGTTGACGCTGCGAATTTCCCAGGCCCAGCCGTGGACTCCGGCCGTTCCTGCCGCCCGGGCAAAGCCCGTCATGCTTTCGATGGCCATTGCCCCTGCCGCCTTCATTCAAGATCGGCGGGACCGTAGTGGCGCGCATCCACGACAGCAAGCGGCCCGCTGCCGGAAAATGGGGATTGAGAGCCTTCCGGCCGGCAGATCAGGGCTTGAGCTGCGGCACCTGCTTGGGCGAATTCAGGTCGAAGCTCTTGTTGAGCAGCGGATCCCGCGCCGTGCCTTCCGAAGCGTCGAAGGCGCGGGCGCGCGTTCCCGCGATCGCTCCGGTCGGCTGGGCGACGGGGACGCCGGCGGAGCCGGCATTGTCCGACGCGGGCTGTGTCGTGGCGGGCGCCTCGGTGCGGTTGTCGGGGCCTGGCGGCGGCTCGACCTTGTCGACGGCCTCGGCCGGCGGCTTGCCGCCCTGCTGCTGCGTCCGCGTCGTCTCGATCTGGCGCCAGCGCCCGACATTGCGGTTGTGCTGCTCCAGCGTCTCGGCGAAGGCGTGGCCGCCGCTGCCGTCGGCAACGAAATAGAGATCCTTGGTCCGCGAATGGTTGACCACCGCTTCCATGGCGGCGCGGCCGGGATTCGCGATCGGCCCCGGCGGCAGGCCGTTGATGACATAGGTGTTGTAGGGCGTCGCCTGGGTGATCTCGTTGCGCTGGATCGGCCGGCCGAGCGTGCCCTTGCCGCCGACGAGGCCGTAGACGATCGTCGGGTCGGATTGCAGCCGCATCTTCTGGTTCAGGCGGTTGATGAAGACGCCGGCGACGCGCGGGCGCTCATCGGCGCGGCCGGTTTCCTTCTCGACGATCGAGGCGAGGATGACGAGTTCCTCGGGTGTCTTGATCGGCAGGTCAGCGGGCTTGCGGGCCCAGATGCTCTTCAAGATCGCATTCTGGCTCCGCCCCATCTGATCGATGATGCCCTTCCGCGAAAAGCCGCGCGGGAAGCGATAGGTGTCGGGCAGAATCGAGCCCTCCTTCGGCACCTGTGCGATTTCGCCGGTCAGAAGGTCGTTGTTGCGCAGCCGCTCGACGACCTGCTCGCTCGTCAACCCCTCGGGAATGGTGATCGAATGCTCGACCACCTTGCCGCTCGAGATGATGTCGAGGATCTCCTGTGGGCTGATACGCGCCTTGAACAGGTACTCGCCGGCCTTGAGCTTGTGCCAGTCACCGCCCACGACGGCGGCGACGCGGAACGAAAGCGGGTGCTCGATCAGCCCCTCGCGCTGCAGCAGCTCGGCGATTTCGGTGAGCCCGCTCTCCCTGGGGATGATCACGGCCCGGTCGCTGGCCAGCGGCCCCGGTGCCTTGCTCTGGTTCGAGACGATCGCGATCCCGGCGCCGACCACGCCGGCGCCGACGAGTGCGACCGTGAACAGCCCGCTCAGCATCGACAGGAAGGGGCTGCGCCGGCGGCGGCGAACCTTCGGCGGCGGCGCCGGTGGGGCTACGGGCTTGAGGGCCTCGCTCGGACTTTTCGGGGCGACGCGGGGCGTATCATTCACGATCAGGACGCTCGCAGCACGGGGGTGGTGATCTCGGCACGGTGCAAATAGGACCGCGCCTGCCGGAGTGGGCATGCAGCCGCACTCAAGTCGGGCGACGGCATTAGAGCCGGTTTCGGTGCGGCTGTGAACGCGGAATCACGCGTTCGGCCACAGTGGTCGCCAACTCTACCCAAGATTATGGCGAAACCGCGCTGTTTCGCAGCGGCTCAATGCCCGGGCCGGTAGCGCCGCATCACCAGCGAGGCATTGGTGCCGCCGAAACCGAAGGAGTTCGACAGGGCGTAGTCGATCTCACGCTTGCGGGCGACATGCGGCACCAGATCGATCTCGGTCTCGACCGAAGGATTGTCGAGATTGATCGTCGGGGGCGCGACCTGGTCGCGGATGGCGAGTACGGTGAAGATCGCCTCGATCGCACCGGCCGCGCCAAGCAGATGGCCCGTCGCCGACTTGGTCGAAGACATGGACGGGCGCTTCGAGGCATTGGCCAGGAGACGCTCGACGGCGCGCAGTTCGATCTCGTCGCCGAGCGGCGTCGAGGTACCGTGGGCATTGATATAGTCGAGATCGGAGGCCGTGACGCCGGCGCGGTCCAGCGCGGCCTGCATGCAGCGATAGGCACCGTCGCCGTCCTCGGAAGGCGAGGTAATGTGATAGGCGTCGCCCGACATGCCGTAGCCGACGATTTCGGCATAGATATGCGCGCCGCGGGCAAGCGCGTGCTCGAGTTCCTCGAGCACGACGACGCCGGCGCCCTCACCCATCACGAAGCCGTCGCGGTCCTTGTCATAGGGACGCGAAGCCTTCTCGGGCGTATCGTTGAAACCGGTCGAAAGCGCGCGGCAGGCGCAGAAGCCGGCAATGCCGATGCGGTTCACCGCGGATTCGGCTCCGCCTGCGACCATGACCTCGGCATCACCCAGCGCGATCATGCGGGAGGCGTCGCCGATCGCATGCGCACCGGTCGAACAGGCGGTTACGACGGCATGATTCGGGCCTTTCAGCCCGTGCTCGATCGAGACGTAACCCGCCGCCAGATTGCTCAGGCGGCCGGGAATGAAGAAAGGCGAAAGGCGGCGCGGGCCGCGCTCCTTGAGCAGGAGCGAAGCCTCGTAGATGCCGCCGAGCCCGCCGATACCGGAGCCGATGGCGACGCCGGTGCGGGTCTGGTCCTCGTAGCTTTCCGGCTTCCAGCCGGCGTCCTGCAACGCCTGCGTGGCCGCCGCCATGGCGAAGACGATGAAATCGTCGACCTTGCGCTGCTCCTTCGGCTCCATCCAGTCGTCGGGATTGAAGGTCCCGTCGCTGCCGTCACCCCGCGGGATGTTGCAGGCAATCCGCGCCGGCAGATCGCTGGCATCGAAACTGGTGATGGGGCCGGCGCCGCTGGCACCGGCCAGAAGGCGCGACCAGGTCGGCTCGACGCCACATGCAAGCGGCGTCACCATGCCAAGCCCGGTCACGACGACACGCCGCATCGGATAACTGCGAGAAGCCATGGCTCTTTCTGCGTAGACCGACCCTAAAGGCCGATCAGGCGCTCTTCGCGGAGAGGAACTTCACGGCGTCGCCGACGGTCACGATCGTCTCGGCCGCATCGTCGGGGATCTCGACGCTGAACTCTTCTTCGAACGCCATCACGAGCTCGACGGTGTCGAGGCTGTCGGCACCCAGGTCTTCAATGAAGTTCGCGCCTTCGACGACCTTCTCGGGCTCGACGCCGAGATGCTCGACCACGATCTTCTTCACGCGCTCGGCGACATCGCTCATGGACTTATTCCTTAATGCTTGGAAACACACCGCTGGATCGCGACGCGTCTGTGGTACCGCACTCCCGGAATCCCGCATCACCGAAATGGTGCCGGCGGGCCGGAACTCTCGAAGCCTGCACAAACGCAACAACCGGGGCGCCGTCAAGCCCCCGAACTCGCGAACCATAGCGAGCCGGGGCTAGTTAGCACAGGGAAATCCCGGATGCGAGAGCGCAGTGCGTGCTCATGGCGACATTCGATGAATGCCGCCAAGTCTTTTAGATCATTGCCATAC
>JAEWKP010000465.1 GCA_023393655.1 Pseudomonadota bacterium
GCCTTGGGATCCGGCCGGATCGCGATGGGCAATGTCGAGGCCGTCCCGGCCGGAAAATACGGCAAGGCCGCGCTGGAGAAGCTCGGCGCCTGGGACAAGGTCAAGGACAAGATCGCGCAGGCTGACAATGTGCGCGCCGCGCTGTTGCTGGTCTCGCGCGGCGAGGCCCCGCTCGGCATCGTCTATGCCACCGACGCCGCCGCCGATCCCAAGGTCAAGGTTGTCGCGACCTTCCCCGAGGATTCGCATCCGCCGATCGTCTATCCGGTCGCCGTCACCAAGGACTCTGCCAATCCTGACGCACAGGCCTTCCTGACCTATCTGCGCAGCCCCGCCGCCCGGCCCGTCTTCGAGAAGCAGGGCTTCACGGTGCTCAACAAGGCCGCCAGTTCATCGTGATTGCCGCTTCGTGACCGACTGGCTATCGCCTGAAGAATGGACGGCGGTGAGGCTCAGCCTCATCGTCGCGACGACCGCGATGGTCGCGAGCCTCCCGCTGGGGCTTGGCGTTGGTTTGCTGCTGGCGCGCGGGCGCTTCTGGGGCAAGTCCCTGCTCGACGCTATCGTCCATATGCCGCTGATCCTGCCGCCGGTGGTGACGGGCTATCTGCTGCTCGTCGGCTTCGGCCGGCGCGGGCCGATCGGAGAATTCCTCTACGACTGGTTCGGAATCGTGCTCTCGTTCCGCTGGACCGGCGCGGCACTGGCCTGCGCGGTGATGGGCTTCCCGCTGATGGTCCGCGCCATCCGCCTCTCGATCGAGGCTGTCGACCGCAAGCTCGAATCCGCTGCGGGCACATTGGGCGCAAGCCCGATCTGGGTCTTCCTGACCGTCACCCTGCCGCTCTGCCTGCCCGGCATCATCGCCGGCATGATCCTGTGCTTCGCCAAGGCGATGGGCGAATTCGGCGCGACGATCACCTTCGTCTCCAACATCCCCGGCGAGACACAGACCCTGCCTTCGGCGATCTACACCTTCACGCAGGTGCCCGGCGGCGATGCCGGCGCAATGCGCCTGACGCTGATCTCGATCGTGATCTCGGTCGCTGCGCTCTTCCTCTCCGAATGGATGGCCCGCATCGTCGGTCGCCGGATCGCCGTCGAATGATCCCCGTCCTCGACATCGCCGTCCGCCACAGGCTCGGCGACTTCACGCTCGACGCCTCCTTCACCTCCGATGGGCGCCTGACTGCCCTGTTCGGCAGTTCGGGCTCGGGCAAGACCTCGCTGGTCAATGTCATCGGCGGGCTGATCCGCCCCGATTCCGGCCATGTCCGCGTCGATGGCGAGACGCTGGTCGATACCGGGTGCGGCATCTTCCTGCCGAAGCATCGCCGGCGCATCGGCTATGTCTTTCAGGAGGCGCGGCTCTTCCCGCATCTCACCGTGCGGCAGAACCTGCTCTTCGGGCACTGGTTCGTGCCGCGCGCCCAGCGCAAGCCGGCCGAGCTCGACAAGGTGCTGGAATTGCTCGGCATCGGCCATCTGCTGCGGCGCCGCCCCGGCGCGCTCTCCGGCGGCGAGAAGCAGCGCGTCGCCATCGGCCGCGCCCTGCTGGCGCAGCCGCGCCTGCTGCTGATGGATGAGCCGCTGGCAGCGCTCGACGAAGCCCGCAAGGCCGAGATCCTGCCGCATATCGAGCGCCTGCGCGACGAGGCCGGCATCCCCATCGTCTATGTCTCGCACGCGCTGGCCGAGGTTGCGCGCCTCGCCACCACCGTCGCCATGGTCGAGGATGGGCGCATCGCGGCCTGCGGGCCCACCGCCGACATCCTGTCCCGGCCCGATCTGGCGGCTCGGCCTGGCGCGCCGGAAGCAAGCACATTGCTATCCGCCGAGGTCGCCGGCTTCGAGGAAGCCTTTGGGCTGGCCCGGCTGACGACACCGGCAGGACCACTGACGATCGCGCGCGCCGCGCTGCGGCAGGGCCAGAGAATCAAGATCCGCATCCTCGCCAGCGACGTCATGCTCAGCCTCGGCCAGCCGGCCGAGATCAGCGCGCTCAACGTACTGCCGGGCACGGTCTCGGAGATCGGCGAGCGCAGCGGCACCGGCGGCAGCACCGTGCACCTGCTGATCGCCTCCGGCGAGGCGAAATTGGCGGCGCGCCTCACCGCGAAATCCGTCACCCTGCTCGGGTTGGCGCCCGGAAAGCCGGTCCATGCGGTGATCAAGAGCGTCTCGGTCGAGACGCCCTGAACCGGGCGCAGCACAACCTTCCCAAAAAGTCATGGAATGAAGCTTGACCTTCCCATGATGGGAAGCCCCATATCGCCTGTCATCACCACGAAGGAGACGGCGATGACGGTCATCGACAAGAACAGGAACGACCTCGAAACCCTCGATCTGGGCATCGAGGGCATGACCTGCGCGAGCTGCGTCGCCCATGTCGAGCGCGCCATCGCGGCGGTGCCGGGCGTCGATGCGGTCTCGGTCAATCTCGCGACCGAGCGAGCGCATGTCAGCTTCGCCAAGGGTGGCACCGATCTCGGCCAGATCGAGGCGGCGGTTCGCCAGAGCGGCTACACGCCGGTCGAGACCACGATCGAATTGTCGGTCTCGGGCATGACCTGCGCGTCTTGCGTCGGCCATGTCGAGAAGGCCTTGCGCGCCGTGCCCGGCGTGGTCGAGGCGACCGTGAATCTCGCGACCGAGCGCGCGAGCGTGAAGACGCTCGCCGGCAACGACATCATCCCTGCCCTGACGAAGGCCGTGGCCGGCGCCGGCTATGAGGCGAGCCCGATTGTCGCGGCCGATGGCGATGCCGATACGCGCCGGCAGGCTGCCAAGGACGAGGAACAGGGCAAGCTGCTGCGTTCCGTCATCCTCGCCGGGCTGCTGACCCTGCCGCTGCTCGTCGTCGAGATGGGCAGCCACATGTTTCCCTCTCTGCACCACTGGCTCGCCGGCACCTTCGGCGAGTGGAACGTGCGTGTCTTCTCGTTCGTGCTGGCGACGATCGTCCAGTTCGGGCCCGGCCTTGTCTTCCTGCGCAAGGGTTTCCCGGCGCTGCTGCGGCTGGCGCCCGACATGAACTCGCTGGTCATGCTCGGCACCGGCGCGGCCTATCTCTATTCGAGCGTCGCGACCTTCCTGCCGGACCTGCTGCCGGCGGGCACCGAGGGCACCTATTTCGAATCCGGCGCGGTGATCGTGACGCTGATCCTGCTCGGCCGCTGGTTCGAGACCCGCGCCAAGGGCCGGACCGGCGCCGCCATCCGCAGCCTGATCGCGCTCCAGCCCAAGACCGCCCGGGTGCTGCGTGACGGCGCCGAGAGCGATGTTGCCGTCGACAGCGTCCGTCCCGGCGACATCGTCATCCTCAGGCCTGGCGAGCGCGTCCCGGTCGATGGCGAGGTCACCGACGGCACCTCCTTCGTCGATGAATCGATGATCACCGGCGAGCCCGCCCCCGTCCGCAAGGAAGCGGGCAGCAGCGTCACCGGCGGCACCGTCAACGGCTCCGGCGCGCTGCGTTTCACCGCGCAGAAGGTCGGTTCCGACACTCTGCTCGCCCAGATCGTGCGGACCGTGCAGGCCGCGCAAGGCGCCAAGCTGCCGATCCAGGCCATGGTCGACCGTGTCACGCTCTGGTTCGTGCCGGTCGTGATCGGGCTGGCCTTGCTCACTTTCGCTGTCTGGCTGACCTTCGGCCCGAGCCCGGCCCTGTCGCATGCGCTGGTCAATGCCGTCGCGCTGCTGATCATCGCCTGCCCCTGCGCCATGGGCCTCGCGACCCCGACCTCGATCATGGTCGGCACCGGCCGCGGCGCCGAGCTCGGCATCCTGTTCCGCCAGGGCGACGCTTTGCAGGCGCTCAAGGACGTCCAGATCGTCGCGCTCGACAAGACGGGCACGCTGACCAAAGGCAAGCCCGAGCTCACCGATATCGAGCCAGCCGCCGGCTTTGCGGCCGACGACGTCCTGCGCCTCGTCGGCTCGGCCGAGAACCGTTCCGAGCACCCGCTGGCGCAGGCGCTGGTCGCAGCCGCCAGGGCGCGTAACCTCGCCCTCGCAGAGCCGGCCGATTTCACCAGCGATCCCGGCCGCGGCGTCACCGCGACGGTCGAGGGCCGCAAGGTCGCGATCGGCGGCCATAGGCTGATGGAAGAGGCGAAGCTCGACATCGCGCCCTTTGCAGCCCGGGCCAAGGCGCTGGCCGAGGCCGGCAAGACGCCGCTCTATGCCGCGATCGACGGCAAGATCGCCGCCGTCATCGCCGTCGCCGATGCAGTGAAGGAGACCACGCCGGCAGCCATCACCGCCCTGCACAAGCTTGGTCTCAAGGTCGCGATGGTGACCGGCGACGACCGGCGCACGGCGGAAGCGGTCGCGCGTGGCCTCGGCATCGACGAGGTCTGGGCCGAGGTGCTGCCGACCGACAAGGCCGAGGTGGTGAAGCGCCTGCAGAGCCGCGGCGCCAAGGTCGCCTTCGTCGGCGACGGCATCAACGACGCGCCGGCGCTGGCCCAGGCCGATGTCGGCATCGCCATCGGCACCGGCACCGATATCGCGATCGAAAGCGCCGATGTCGTGCTGATGTCCGGCGACGTCATGGGCGTGCCTCGTGCGATCGCGCTGTCGCAGGCGGTGATTTCCAACATCCGCCAGAATCTCGCCTGGGCCTTCGGCTACAACGCCCTGCTGATCCCGGTCGCAGCCGGCGTGCTCTATCCGGCCTTCGGCATCCTGCTCTCGCCGGTCTTCGCCGGGCTCGCCATGGCGCTCTCCAGCGTCAGCGTCGTCAGCAATGCGCTCAGGTTGAAGCGCTTCAAGGTGGAGGCCTGAGATGAATATCGGCGAAGCCGCAACACGCTCCGGCGTCAGCGCCAAGATGATCCGCTATTACGAGAGCATCGGCCTGATCACTCCGCCGGCCCGCACGGCCGCGCAATACCGGGTCTATGCCGCCGAGGACGTGCATACGCTGCGCTTCGTGCGCCGCTCGCGCGATCTCGGCTTCTCGCTGGAGGAGACGCGCGAACTGCTCGCGCTCTGGCGCGACAAGAGCCGGGCCAGCGCCGATGTGAAGAACCTCGCCATGGCGCATGTGCGCGAGCTCGAGGAAAAGGCGGCCGAACTCAAGGCCATGGCGGACACGCTGCGGCACCTCGCGACGCATTGCCATGGCGACCACCGGCCGGATTGCCCGATCCTCGCCGACTTCGCAGCTACCACGCCAACGCAAGGCAAAGCCTGAGACGCTGCTCCGCCATGCGCTGAATCTCTGGACGGGGCGGTGCGGGATTGCTCATATGCCACCGCCCACCAGAGGCGGGTCCGACCCGGCCACATCGGCCCGTCGGGGAATCCGCCTCTCAACAAAAGACGGGGAACGCCCACGCGATCCCCAGGCGGAACGACAATGGACAATCGAAACGATCTCTGGCGGCATGTCGATGCGAACAAGGAGCGCCTGATCGCGCTCTCCGACCGGGTCTGGGGCATGCCGGAGGTGTGCTACACCGAGAAGCGCTCCGTCGCCGAGCATATTGCCGAACTGAAGCACCAGGGCTTCAAGATCACCGAGAATGTCGCCGATATCCCGACCGCCGTGGTCGGCGAGGCCGGCGAAGGCGGCCCGGTCATCGCCTTCCTCGGCGAGTACGACGCCCTGCCCGGCCTGTCGCAGGAAGCCGGCGCCTCCGAGCACAAGGAAATCGAGACCGGCGGCCATGGCCATGGCTGTGGCCATAACCTGTTGGGCGCGGCCGCGATGCTCGCCGCCGTCGCGATGAAGGACTGGCTCGCCGAGAACAAGAATCCCGGCCGCGTGCGCTATTACGGCTGCCCGGCCGAGGAAGGCGGCGCCGCCAAGGCCTTCATGGTTCGCGCCGGCGCCTTCGACGACGCCGATGTCGCCATCTCCTGGCACCCGTCGAGCTTCTGGGAGGTCGCTCCGGCCCTCGCCCTGGCCAATACTCGCGCCGATTTCGTCTTCACCGGCCGCGCTTCGCATGCCGCCGCCGCGCCGCATCTCGGCCGCTCGGCGCTCGACGCCGTCGAGTTGATGAATGTCGGCGTCAACTACATGCGCGAGCACATGCCCTCCGATGCCCGCGTCCATTACGCGCTGCTCGACACCGGCGGCATCGCCCCGAACGTCGTCCAGGCTCATGCCCGGGTGCGTTATTCGATCCGCGCCCGTGATCTGCGCGGCATGCTGGAGCTCGTCCAGCGCGTGAAGAAGATCGCCGAAGGCGCTGCGCTGATGACCGAAACCAAGATGGAGATGCGCATCGTCAGCGCCGTCTCCGATCTCGTCGCCAACACGCCGCTCGAAGAGGCCATGCACAAGGTGATGGGCGAGCTGGGTGCCCCGCATTTCGACGATGCCGACAAGGCCTATGCCGAGAAGATCCGCGGCACGCTCTCCCCGCAGGAGATCGCCTCGATCTGGCGCACGATCGGCATGCCCGACACCGGCGCCCCGCTCGCCGACTTCCTCGTGCCGCGCGACGCCAAGCGCAACCCGGCGATCGGCTCGACCGATATCGGCGACGTGAGCTGGGCGGTGCCGACCGTGCAGGCCCATGCGCCGACCGTGGCGATGGGCACGCCGTTCCACACCTGGCAGGTGGTGGCGCAGGGCAAGTCCCCCGCCGCGCACAAGGCGATGGTCCATGTCGCCAAGGCGATGGCCGCGACCGGCGCCGCCGTGCTGAGCGACCCGGCCCTGATGGCCGCCGCCAAGGCCGACCACAAGGCGCGCCTCGGCAAGGAAGGCTACACCTCGCCGCTGCCGCCCGAAGTGAAGCCCCCGCTGACGATGTCGCTGGGCTGATCGTCCTCGCGCTTCAGAACCGATGCAGAGGCATCCCGGGTGACCCGACGGTCGCCCGGGATGTTTCGTTTTCAGCGCTGTATCGCGATTGAATGAACACATATGATCCGGGACAACGCCGTTGCCGCCCGCCGGCAGAATCGCCACCCGGAGCCAGCATGGATCGCGCAGAGGAATCGGAAGACGGGCTCGGCCGGCATCACCGCACGGCCAGCGGCCAGGCCGATTCCGCGATGCCCGAGCCGGTCGACCTCGCCGGCTACGTCCTGGACGAGCAGTTCGGTTTCCTGCTGCGGCAGATGCAGCAGCGCTATGTCGCGATGTTCCTGGAGATGATGGGTGCGGACGGGCCGACACCGCCGCAATTCGCGGTCCTGTGCCGGCTCGCGGTCGATGGGCGGATTTCCCAGAACCAGCTCGGCCGCATGACCGCGATGGACCCGGCCACGATCCGGGGTGTGGTGACGCGCCTTGCCGAGCGCGGGCTGGTCGAGCGCCTGCACGATCCCGACGACAAGCGCCGCGTGCTGGTGCAGCTCGGTGCGCGGGGCCGCGAGCTGTTGCCTGTCTATGTCGAGCGCGCCAAGGCGATCACCGTTGCAGCGCTGGACCCGATGGCCGAGCAGGAGGTGGCACCGCTACTGGACACGATGCGGCGCCTGCTCTCGGGCTTCAGACCGCCAGA
Organism: Pseudomonadota bacterium; assembly: GCA_023393655.1. Taxonomy (GTDB): domain Bacteria; phylum Pseudomonadota; class Alphaproteobacteria; order Rhizobiales; family Beijerinckiaceae; genus Allobosea. The sequence goes on from JAEWKP010000465.1 coordinate 7,470, forward strand.
TACTGGCTCCGCGCCGCCTCGTCGGCCTTGAGCGCCGCCATCGTATCGTCGAAGCGGATCAGCCCCTTCTCGATGATCACGGCGCGGTCGGCGATGCTGCCGGCGAAATGCAGGTTCTGCTCCGAGAGCAGCACCGACAGCCCCTCGCCTTTCAGCACGCGGATCGTCTCAGCCATCGCCTCGACGATGACCGGCGCGAGCCCTTCCGAAGGCTCGTCGAGCAGGAGCAGGCGCGGATTGCCCATCAGGGTACGGGCGATGGTCAGCATCTGCTGCTCGCCGCCGGACATCGCGCCGCCCGGCCGGTCGCGCATGCGCCCGAGATTGGGGAAGAGATCGAAGAGACGCTCCGGCGTCCAGTGCGGCGCGCCGGTCCGCAGCGGCTGCCGGCCGACCTCGAGGTTGTCCATCACCGTCAGATCGGCAAAGACGCGCCGGTCCTCCGGGACATAGCCGATGCCGAGTCGGGCGATCTGGAAAGGCTCACGGCCGGCGATCTCCCTGCCCTCGAAGCGGATCGAGCCCTGCGGCT
>JAEWKP010000479.1 GCA_023393655.1 Pseudomonadota bacterium
TTTTAGCGGCCCTCTCTTACTCTGCCGCCTGCGCGTGCAGGCGCCCGCCGCGCGCGATCAGCTTGTTCAGTGCGGCGAGATAGGCCTTGGTCGAGGCGACCAGCGTGTCCGGATCGGCGCCGCGGCCAGTGACAGACGAACCGTCGCGCGAGAGGCGCACCGTCACCTCGGCCTGCGCATCGGTGCCTTCGGTCACGGCATGGACGTCGTAGAGCTCCAGCGTCACCTCATGCGGCACGATCGCCTTGATCGCGTTGAAGATCGCGTCGATCGGCCCGTTGCCCTCGACCTCCTCGGTGACGTGCTTGCCGTCGACATCGAGCTTCATGGTGGCGCGCTGCGGGCCGCGCGTGCCGGCGATCACGGTCAGCGATTCCAGCTTGATGCGGTCATGGGCGGTCGCGATGTTCTCGTCGACCAGCGCCTCGATATCCTCGTCGTAGACATGCTTCTTGCGGTCCGCCAGCGCCTTGAAGCGGGTGAAGGCGTCCTCGAGCTGGTTATCGCCCAGATCGTAGCCCATCTCCTTCAGCTTCGAACGGAAGGCCGCGCGGCCGGAATGCTTGCCCATCACCAGCGAGGTCTTGGTCACGCCGACCGATTCCGGCGTCATGATCTCGTAGGTGGTGTTGTTCTTCAGCATGCCGTCCTGGTGGATGCCGCTCTCATGCGCGAAGGCGTTTCGGCCGACGATCGCCTTGTTGTACTGCACCGGGAAGGAGCAGGCGGTCGAGACGGCTTTGGAGACCCGCATCAACTGCGTCGCGTCGATGCCGGTATCGTAGGGCATCGCGTCGCCACGCACCCGCAGCGCCATCACGATCTCTTCCAGCGCGGCATTGCCGGCGCGCTCGCCGATGCCGTTGATCGTGCATTCGACCTGCCGGACGCCCCCCTCGATCCCCGCCAGCGAATTGGCGACGGCGAGGCCCAGATCATTATGGCAATGCGCCGAGAAGATCGCTTTGTCCGCGTTCGGCACGCGCTCGCGTACGGCCTTGAACATGGCACGATACTCGTCCGGCGTGGCGTAGCCCACCGTATCGGGCAGGTTGATCGTGGTCGCACCGGCCCGGATCGCAGCCTCGACCGTGCGGCAGAGATAGTCGATCGGCGTGCGGGTGGCATCCATCGCCGACCACTCGACATCCTCGACCAGATTGCGCGCCTGCGTCACCGTCGCGGTGATGATCTCCAGCACCTGCTCCTGCGTCTTGCGCATCTGGTGTTCCAGATGGATCGGCGAGGTCGAGACGAAGGTGTGGATGCGCGGCTTCACCGCATGGCGCACCGCCTCGCCGGCTCGGGCGATGTCGGCGCTGATGGCACGGGCCAGGCCCGCAACGGTCGCGCGCTTCAGGCGGCGGGCGATCTCGGATACCGCCTCGAAATCGCCGTCGGACGCGATCGGGAAACCGGCCTCGATGATGTCGACGCCCATCGCGTCGAGCGCATCGGCGATCTCCAGCTTCTCCTCGAAGGTCATGGTGGCGCCGGGGCACTGTTCGCCGTCGCGCAAGGTGGTGTCGAAGATCAGGACGCGGTCTTTTGCGGAGCCGGTCTGGGTCGGGTTGGTCATGGTTCTGCTTCCGGGTGTCGGCGCGCCGCGGAATTTTTGGGTAAGCGGGCGCTAAGGTTTTCTGTCGGCGGTTCTCGTCACTCCCCTGAGCGCCCAGGCAACATGCCCGGCCGGCCCTCAGGGGCGGCTAAGGAGAAGAAGGCCAAGAAGCGAGAACGGAGCGCGGGCGCGCATGCCGACGACCTGCGCAGCGGCGCAGTCCTTCGTCAAGTCATGGCGGGCGGTCGAAACCACAGGCGTTCCTCAAATCGACGGGACAGGATGTAACCGAAGGACGGGGCGAAGCGCAAGCATATGTCGCATGCCGATTTGAAATAAGAACAGAAGGCCTCTGTGAATTAGGATGGCGCAGCGCGATTCGGCCGGCGGTCGCGCGACATTAAGGGCTGGCCTGAATCGTCGGAGCGTTGCGCCCATGATGCGCTATGACCGGCCTGTCATCGGCCTCGCCTTCTGCCTGTCCGGCCTCGCCGGCTTCGTCGACGCACTCGGCTTCCTCAGCCTCGGCGGCTTCTTTGTCTCCTTCATGAGCGGCAACACCACCCGCTTCGCCATCGAGCTAGCCGGCCGCCATGCCGGCGGCATCCCGCTCGCGACGATGACCCTAGGGCTCTTCGTGCTGGGCGTCGTCGGCGGCTCGCTCGCCGGCCATTTTGCCGGGCGACAGCGCAAGGCGGCCGTGCTGAGCTTCGTCACGCTCGCCCTGCTGATCTCGGCCGGGCTCGACTCGATCGGGCTGAGCCTTGCCGGCGCCGGCGTGCTGGCCATGGCGATGGGCGCGGAGAACAGCGTCTTCCAGCGCGACGGGGAAGTCACGATCGGCCTGACCTACATGACCGGCACGCTGGTGAAGATGGGCCAGCGCATCGCCGGCGCCCTGCTCGGCGGACCGAAGCTCGCCTTCCTGCGTCATTTCGTGCTCTGGCTCGGCCTGCTCAGTGGTGCGGTTGCCGGCGCCATCGCGCATGGCCGCATCGGGCTCGACGCAGCCTGGCTGGCTGCAGGCGCCGCCGCCCTCTTCACGATCGTGGCGCTCTTCATGCCCGAGCCCGACTGACAGCAGCTTTGCCGGACCCGCGGAATCGGGCATGCTTCCAGCTTGATCAGCCGGAGCCTTCCCGATGCGCGCCTCAACCGTCCTCGTCCCGGCCTTCGCCGCGCTCCTGCTTTCGGCCTGCCAGACGCCGTCCGGTGGTCCGCCCCCGGCCCCGCCGCCGTCGCAGGCCGCGCCCGGCGTCACGCCGAACACCTTCCGCATGCCCTCGGGCACAGGCTGCTCCGGCGAGGTCGAGCGCTTCCAGGCGGTGATCGACAACGACCTCAATACCGGCCACACGACCAAAGGCGTGCATGACCGGGTCAGCGGCGAGATTTCCCGTGCCCGCACGGCCTGCTCGGGCGGCAACGATGCCGGCGCGATCGGGCAGATCCGCGCGACCAAGGCGAAATTTGGTTATCCCGGCTGAGCCAAAGGCCAGCACCGTCATGCTCGCCACAAGGGCGAGCATCCACGTTTTGCCCCCTCTCACCGAAGGGAGACGTGGATGGTCGGGACAAGCCCGACCATGACGGAATGTGGTGGCTTAGGCCGCTAGCCCCCGCTTCTCCAGCAAGGCATCCGGCGTCGGCAACCGCCCCCGGAACAGCGTATAGGCCTCCGCGGCATCGCGCGTGTCGCCGGCAGAATAGATGTAGCGCTTCAGCTTCTCCGCGACCACGGGCGAGAACACGTCGCCGGTCTCGGTGAAGGCGTTGAAGGCGTCGGCATCCATCACCTCCGACCAGAGATAGCTGTAATAGCCGGCCGAATAGCCGTCGCCGGAGAAGACATGGGTGAAATGCGGCGTACGGTGCCGCATGGTGATCTCGGCGGGCATGCCGATCCGCGCGAGTTCCGCCGCCTCGAAGGCGAGCGGATCGACCGCCGCCGGCGCCTCCAGCGAGTGGAAGGCGAGATCGACCAGCGCCGAGGAGGTGTATTCCACCGTGGCGAAGCCCTGGTTGAAGGTCTGTGCCTTTTCGATCTTCTCGATCAGCGCCTCCGGGATCGGCTCGCCGGTCTCGGCATGGTGGCAGTATTCGCGCATCACCTTGCGGGTCAGGAACCAGTGCTCGTAGAGCTGCGAGGGCAGTTCGACGAAATCGCGCGCAACCGACGTGCCGGCGAGCGAGCCATAGGTCACATCCGAAAGCAGTCCGTGCAGCGCATGGCCGAACTCGTGGAACAGCGTGCGCGCATCATCGAGGGAGAGCAGCGCCGGCTTACCCTCCGCCGGCTTCGCGAAATTGCAGACATTCACGATGATCGGCCGGGTCTCGCCGTCGAGCTTGCGTTGCCCCCGGAAGGCGCTCATCCAGGCGCCCGAGCGCTTCGAGGCACGGGCGAAATAATCGCCGAGGAACAGGCCGATATGGCGCCCGCTCGCCGTCTCCGTCACCTCGAAGATGCGCACGTCCGGGTGATAGCCCTTCAGCTCCGGCCGCTCCGCGAAGGACAGCCCGAACAGCTTGCCGGCAACGTCGAAGGCCGCCTGCCGGACGCGCTCGAGCTGGAGATATTGCTTCAGCACGGCCTCATCGAGCGCATAGGTCTTCTGCCGAACCTTCTCGGCATAGTGGCGCCAGTCCCAGGGGTGGATCGGGCCGTTCTCGCCCTCGCTTTGCGCCAGCGCCGCAAGATCGGCCGCCTCGCGGGCCGCGCGCGCCTTGGCCGGCTTCCAGACCAGCTCCAGGAGATCACGCACATGCTCCGGCGTCTTCGCCATGGCGTCGTCGAGCTTGAAATGCGCGAAGGTCGGATAGCCCAGGAGCTTTGCCTTCTCGGCCCTGAGCTTCACCATCTCGGCCACGATCGCGCGATTGTCGCTCTCGCCGCCATTCTCGCCGCGCTTGCTCCAGGCGATGAAGGCTTCCTCGCGCAGGTCGCGCCGCGTCGAGAAGGTCAGGAAGGGCTCGATGATCGAGCGCGACAGCGTCACCGCATGCTGCCCCGGCTTGCCACGATCGGCCGCGGCGCGCCCCATCGCCGCCTTCACGAACTCCGGCAGGCCGGCCAAGCCCGCCTCGTCCTCGATGAAGAGCGCATAGGAGGACTCGTCCTTCAGCACGTTCTGGCTGAACTGCGTGCCGAGCCCCGCCAGCCGCTCGTTGATCGCGGCCAGGCGCTTCTTGTCCTCGGCGTTCAGCTTGGCACCCGAGCGGATGAAGCCCTTGTAGGTTCGCTCCAGCAGGCGCGCCTGCTCCGGACTAAGGCCGAGCGCATCGCGCTTCGCATTGACCGCATCGACGCGGGCGAACAGCCCCTCGTCCATCATGATCGCCGACCAATGCCGCGAGGTGATCGGCGACATCTCGCGCTCGATCGCCTGCAGCGCCTCGTTCGTGTCGGCACCGGTTAGGTTGTAGAACACCCCGCCGACGCGGGAAAGCGCGCGGCCTGCCCGCTCCAGCGCCTCGATCGTGTTGGCGAAATCCGGCGCGGCCTTGTTGGCCACGATCGCCGCGATCTCGGCCTTGTGCTTGGCCAGCGCCGCCTCGAAAGCCGGGCGGATATGCTCCGGCCTGATCGCCGCGAAGGGCGGCAGGCGGAAGGGCGTCTCCCAGCGCGTGGCGAAGGGGTTTTCGGCCGGCAGAGGCAGGGCCTCAGGATAATTCGCTTCCGGATAGGCGGTCTCGGCAGAGGTCATCGGATCACTCTCGAGAAACAGGCGGGATCACTCGCCATCGAAGATATGTGAGAGATAGCGGCGCATGAAGGGCGGCATGTCGTGCTTTTCCGTCTCCGCGAGATCGCGCACGATGATGATGTCGGAAAGCTCCTCCTCCTCGAGGTGCTTCATCCGCTCCAGCATCAACGCACGCGCTTCATCGGCAGGACGATCGAGGCGGACTTCGCGCATGAAGGCGATGCGGCCCTGCTCGATCAATGCCGTCCAGCCCTCGCCGACCTGAAGCTCCTCGACGCGCAGGCCGGTCTCTTCGCCGAGCTCGCGCGTGACGCTGCCGGCAAGGTCGAGCGTGCCGTCGGGGCGGGCATCCTCTCGGTCGGGCGTGCCGGCGGCGAAATAGACCTTGCCTGCATTGGCCGTGTGGTCGCCCATCTTCCCACAGAGGAAAGCACCGTCATTGGCCCGGAGCGCTGCCATGGCAAAGCCGTTGCGGATGATAGGGCCGGGATGACCGACATCGCGCCAGGTCATGAAGGCCGCATAGTCAGTCTCGAAATAGCCGGCCTCGAACACGCCGTCGCGGATCGCGGCGCGATGCTGGAGCATGATGCGGCCGTTGAACATCGCCGGCTTGCCGGCGCTGATCTTCGTCCAATGCGCCGCGATCGGCGCAGCATTCTCGCGTGCGAAGGCCCAGTCATAGGGCTCGACCAAGGCATCGACCCGCGACAGCGAGACGATCGTGCCGTTCTCGACGCCATCGCTCACAGCAGCACGCCCTCGCTCACCACGATGGCCGAGCCACCGATCCGCGCGGAGGCCAGCATGCCGCCGCGCACGCTCAGCTCCAGCGTGATCTGCGATGGCCGGCCCATCTCGTAGCCTTGCTCGATGACGAGGCGGTGGTCGCCGTCCTCCGGCTTGTCATAGGCCATGATCGCGCCGGCGAAGGCTGCAACCGCACTGCCGGTCGCCGGGTCCTCGACGACCCCGGCGCCCGGCCAGAACATGCGGGCATGGTAGTGATGCCCGATCTCGGCGGTCTGGCGGCAGTAGATGAAGGCGTTGCCGTTCGGCGTCGCCGCCATCACCCGCTCGAAGGCCCCTGCGACCTTCGCCCTCGCAACCGCCTCGCGGCTCGCGACCGGCACAGTGGTGTAGGCGACACCGGCCGAGAAGACATTCGGTCGGTGCTGGTCAAAGCCGAGATCGGCCGGATCGAGCCCGAGCGCCTCCGCCAGTTGGGCCTCTGTGACAGACTGCGGGAGCTGCTCCGGCAGGCGCGGCAGGGTGAAGGTGGCATGGCCGGCATGACTGCCCTTGATCGAGACCGCGCAGGAGACCGGCCCGACCTTCTCTTCCAGCACGAGCATGTCGGCGGGCCTTCCCTCGGCCTCATCGGTCAGCGCCAGCCAGACCGCCGTGCCAACCGTCGGATGGCCGGCGAAGGGCAGCTCGCCTCCCGGCGTGAAGATGCGGACGGAGGCGCGGTGCTCCGGCCTCTCCGGCGGCGCGACGAAGACAGTCTCGGACAGGTTGAACTCCCGGGCGATGGCCTGCATCGCATCGGTGTCGAGCCCTTCCGACTGGAGCACCACCGCCAACGGATTGCCGGCATGGCGGCGCGTGGTGAAGACGTCGAGCGTGACGAAGCGGCGTTTCATCGTATCAGCCTTCGGGGATGTCGAGATCGATGGTGAGCGGGCAATGGTCCGAGGCCTTGGGCCGGTCCCAGCCGACGCGCGGATAGCGGTTCGCGCAGGTTGCGAGCTTCGCCATCGAACGGTCCGGCTCGCGCGGATCGAGCGGTACGCGGTAAGGCAGTCCACGCCGGATCATCTGCATGGCCGGCGCCGGGTTCGCCGCTGCCAGCGCCGGCGAGAGCAGGATGTGGTCGAGCGGCATATGGCTGTCGACCAGCCTGTCCTGGCTTTCCGACCAGTAGCGCCGAAAATGCGTCCAGCGCTCATGCATCGGCAGCGTCTCCATCGGATCGACGGCGAAATCGTCGAGCAGCGGTTCGATGCCGCTATCGCCCTCATCGACCACTTCGGCGCGCGGGCCGAGGCCATGGCGGTAACCGTTGAGATCGCCCAGCACGATCCAGTTGGCCTCGCGCCAGCCGCCTCCGAAGCGCTGCTGAACCAGCCAGCGCACAGCCCGCGCTTCGGCGCGGCGCACAGGCAGCGTGGCGATCCGCCCGTCCTCGCGGCCGTTGTTCATCGACTTGAGATGGCAGCCGAACAGGCTGAGCCGCCGTCCGTCGAGCGTCAGCTCTACCTCCAGGCAATCCCGCGCGAACACCTTGGCATGCGGCCCGATGCCGAACAGGGCGAGCTCGCGATCATGCACGCCAGCCTGCGCGAAGGTCAGGTCCTTGTGCGAGCGCACCGTGACCTGCCCCTGCCCGAACAGGTCGCGCCGCGCCGCGAAGCCGATATCGATGCTGCGACGGTCATTGCCGTCGATCAGCGTGAAATGGCCGTAGCGGTGGTCGGCGATGCGGTGGACATAGTTGGCGAAGAAGGCCTGCAGGCTCGCCAGCGAATCGACCTCCTGCAGCATCCAGAGATCGGCCTGCGCCTCGGCGATGGCGAGCGCGGTCATCTGGCGCTTGTCGTCCTCCAGCGCGACGGCGAGCGAACGCTCCACCGCATCGCGTTCGTCGGCGCGCGGGAAATGGAACAGCGACATCGCCGCTGCCGTCTCGGGGCGCCCGCCCGGCTCGAAGCGATGCCGCGTCAGCAGGTTCTCGACATTGAAGGTGCCGACGCGCAGCTTCATCGCGATGCGCTCAGATCGCTTCCGGCGTGAAGACCTGCGAGGGCGTGACGAATTCGTCCTGCGCCGCCACCGTCAGGATCTCGCGCGAGCCCGCTTCCTTGGTGCGCTTCAGCAGCCCATAGATCGAGGACGCCGCCTTCGAGAGTGCCGCGGCGGCCGATTCCTCGCGCAGGTAATGGGTGAAGAACAGCGCCCCGATCGCATCGCCCGCGCCGTTGACGCTGACGTCGAGCTTCGGCGTGCGCACCCGCCAGCTGCCCTTGGCATCGGCCGCCATCAGGTCGATCGAGTCGGCCGGCGTCTCGTCGGTATCGAGCGAGGTCACCATCACGCCCTTCGGGCCGGCATCGCGCAGCGTTTCCACGGCGCGATGCGCATCGGCGAGGGTCTTGATCTCGATATCGGTCAGCAGTTCCAGCTCGAACTGGTTCGGCGTCACGATATCGGCGGCCGGCACGGCCTGCTCGCGCATGAATTCCGGGATGCCCGGCCGCACGAAGACGCCGCGGCCGACATCGCCGATCACCGGATCGCAGCAATAGAGCGCCTTGGGATTGGCGGCGCGCACCTGCTCCACCGCCGAGAGGATGGCATGGCCGATATCGGCCGAGCCCATATAGCCGGAGATCACGCCGTCGCAATTCGCCAGCACGCCGCGCTCGGCGATGCCCTCCATCACCTCGTCGATCATGCCGCCGTCGAAGACGCGGCCCTTCCAGCTGCCATAGCCCGTGTGGTTCGAGAACTGCACCGTATGGATCGGCCAGACATCGACGCCGAGCCGCTGCATCGGAAAGGTCGCGGATGCGTTGCCCACATGGCCATAGGCGACATGGGACTGGATCGAGAGAATATTCATGGTCCGAAGCGATACCCGTTCGCGGTGGGAGCGCGAACCTAACGGCTCCGGCGCGAGGCGCAAATCGAAAGCGCTGAAGCGACCGATCCTTCGCGCAAGGCGACTATTCCCGCGGTGCGATATTGGCCATGGTCGTGGTCAGGACATAGCGCAAGCCTTCCGGCCGGTAGTCCAGCTCGACCTCGCCCTGGAATTTCTGCGCCATGACGCGCTCCACCAGCCGCGAGCCGAAGCCTTGACGTCGTGGCTTGGTTACGACGGGCCCGCCGCTCTCGGTCCATTCGAAGCGGAAGGCATCCTCGCTCTCCGGCCGGCCGGCGGACCAGCGGACCGAGACCTCGCCGGTCTCGACCGAGAGCGCACCGTACTTGACCGCATTGGTCGCAAGCTCGTTGGCGGCCAGCGCCAGCGTCATCGCCTGGTCGGCCGTCAATTGCAGCGGCGGACCATCGATGCGGATCGTGCCGATATCCGAGCGATGCGGCGCCAGCGCGCCGTCGATCACGGCGCGGATCGGCGCGCTGCTCCAACTCGACCGGGTCAGGATGCTGTGCGCCTCGCCCAAGGTCGCGATGCGGTCGCTGAGGATCGACTGCGCCTCCTCGAGCGTCTCCGCCGAGCGGAAGGTCTGGCTGGCGATCGCGGCGATCATCGCCAGCGTGTTCTTCATGCGATGGGCGAGCTCGGCATTGAGCAGGCGCGCGTTGCGTTCAGCCTGCATCTTCCCGGTCGCTTCCATCACCGTGTCGATGACGCCGAGGACGCGACCCGTCTCGTCGCGGATCGGGCTATAGCAGAAGGTGAACCAGGTCTCTTCCGGATGGCCGTAACGATCGATTGTGAGCGGGAAATCCTCGATGAAGATCGCCTCGCCCGCGAACGCATTGTCGATCAGCGGCCCGATATCGTCCCAGACCTCGGACCAGACGTCGCGAAACGAACGGCCAAGCGCGCAGGGCTTGTCGCCCAGGATCGGCCGGAAGGCATCGTTGTGGATCGTGATCAGGTCGGTGCCCCAGACGATGCATTTGGGGAAGCGCGAATTGACCATCATGCCGACGGCGATCTTCAGCGCGGCCGGCCAGTCGGCGATCGGCCCGAGCGGCGTGGAGTTCCAGTCATGCGCCCGGATGGCAGCAGCCATCGCGCCGCCGCCATCCAGGAAGCCCGTTTCGCCGTTCACGTGATTCCCCCAGCGCGAATCTGCGCACCATGCACGGAACGCAGAGCGAGCGCGATGTCAAAAGACAGCCACCGCGCTCGCCGATGCGATCAGGAGCCGGAAGCGGCCTTCTTGGCGAAGCTGTCGATGAAGGTCTTCGACAGGTCGACATTGGAGTTGGTCAGCTCCGGGTCGAGCAGCTTAAGCGAGTCGTACATGCTCTTCATCGCCGCCGGCGTCGCGATGCCGGTACGCGAATAGCTCTCCTGCGAGTTCTTGACCGCACGGATATAGAGAGCCTTGTCGCCGAGCAGATACTCTTCCGGCACCAGCGCCGCGACATCCTCCGGCTTCGCCGTCTCCAGCCATTTCAACGACTTCATCAGCGCATTGACCAGCTTCTGGGTCGTGACCGGGTTCTTCTCGGCGAAATCGTTCTTGAGATAGAGAACGGCCGCCGGGTTCGAGCCGCCGAACAGAGCCTTGGTGCCGGCCTCGGTGCGGGTGTCGATCAGCGAGACGATGTCACCATCGGCCTCGAGCTTCGAGGTGACGGGATCGAGATGCGAGATCAGGTCGACCTGCTTCTGCTTGATCGCCGCGACCGCGCTCGCACCGGCGCCGACGCCGATGATCGCCGCATCCGTCGCCTTCAGCCCCGCCTTGACCATGGCGTATTGCGCGGTCAGCGCCGTCGAGGAGCCCGGCGCCGTCACGCCGATCTTGAGACCCTTGAAGTCGGCCGCGGACTTAACCTTGTCCGCGAGGTCCTTGCGCACGGCGATGGTAATCGCCGGGAAGCGCCCGAGTTCGATCACGGCGCGGATGTCCTGGCCCTTCGCCTGCATGCGGATGGTGTGCTCATAGGCACCGGTCACGACATCGACCGAGCCGCCGACCAGCGCCTGCAGCGATTTCGCGCCGCCGCCGAAATCGTTGATCTCGACGTCGAGGCCCTGGTCCTTGAAATAGCCCTTCCTCTCCGCGACCGTCAGCGGGAGATAATAGAGGAGCTGCTTGCCGCCGACGCCGAGCGTCAGCTTCGGCTTCTCGGCATTCTGGGCGAGCGCGGCATGCGGCGCGGCGCCGAGAGCGGTGGAAAGAGCGAGCGCGGCCAATGCGCCGCGGCGGGTGAACTTCATGGCGAAACCTCCGGTCGAATGAAGAAGGCGCTTCTCGATGGCGCACTCGCCGTAACGATAGGCGAGATCATTCGTCCACGGCAAGCGAGCGAAACCTAACGGGGATCGCACAATTGGCGGAAGCGCGAGACATGGCGCGCAACCTGCGCGAGGTCGAAGGAGGCGGTGAACTTGCGTTTGACCGCGAACGCCATCGACTTGCCGGCGAGCAACTGCCGGAAGAGCCTGATCGCCTTGCTCCCGCCCAGCGTCAGGTAGTCGTCGCGGCTGTCCATGTGCTGGACGATGTCCTCGCCGGCGTCGCGCGAGATCGTGACATCCTCGCCCTCGACCGCCCATACCGCGCCCGCTCCGAAATCCAGCGCGACGCCATAGGTCGACATGTCCTCGACACGGCAGGAGATCACCAGCATCACGTCGCGGCCGTCGCCCGCCTTGCTGGTCAGCACGAGGCGGTTGCGCTTGGCGTTGGCACGCCCGTCGGAATTGACCTGGAGCATCGCCTCCGTCCGCGCCTGCGCCGGCAGAGCGGCGCAGCACAGGGCGACCGCCATCGCCGAGGACAAGAGCAGGGCCGGGATCCGCATCGCCCCCTCCTTCATGTCGTCGTGGTCGAGCTCTGGCCGGGTCGCCAGACCAGCAAGCGCTTCTCGACCAGCGTCACCAGCGCATCGATCGCGATGACGAAGATCGTCAGGATCAGCATGCCCGAGAACACGCCGGTGACGTCGAACACGCTCTCGGCCTCGTGAATCTTGTAGCCGAGCCCCGCCGACGAACCGAGATATTCGCCGACCACCGCGCCGACCAGGGCGAAACCGACCGAGGTGTGCAGGCTGGAGAACATCCAGGTCAGCGCGGACGGCCAGTAGACATGCTTGAAAAGCTGGCGCTCGTTCATGCCCAGCATGCGGGCATTGGCCAGCATCGTCGGCGAGACTTCCCGCACGCCCTGATAGACGTTGAAGAAGACGATGAAGAAAACGAGCGTGAAGCCGAGCGCGACCTTCGACCAGATGCCCAGGCCGAACCAGAGCGCGAAGATCGGCGCCAGAACGACGCGCGGCAAGGCGTTCGCCGCCTTGATATAGGGGTCGAATACCGCCGAGAGCAGTTCATTCCGCGCGAAGGCGAAGCCGAACAGGATACCGCCGAGCGAACCGATGACGAAGGCCAGCACCGTCTCGGTCAGGGTGATGCCGAGATGGTAGTAGATATCGGCGCTGGTGAGCTGCTTGAAGGTGCGCGCGAGAACCGCACCCGGCGTCGAGAAGAAGAACTCCATCGTCTTGACGTCGCCGAACAGGCTCGTGGTCGTCACGACATGCCAGACCCCCAGGAAGACCAGCATCACCAGGATCTGGAGCGAGATGAGCTTCAGCCGGTTCATGATGCGTCTCCCCCGACGAGTTCCCGGCCCTCGCCCATCGCATAGGCCTTCTGCACCTCGACGCGCAGCGAGGACCAGATGTCGCGATGGATTTCGTGGAAGGCCTTCTCCAGCCGGATATCGGCGATGTCGCGCGGGCGCGGCAGGTCGACCTTGTAGTCGGCGACGATCCCCGCCGCGGGCCCGGCCGACATCACCACGACCCGGTCGGAGAGCGCGATCGCCTCCTCGAGATCATGTGTCACGAACATCAGCGCCTTGCGGTCGCGCGACCACAGGTCGAGCAGGAGATTGCCCATGATCTGCCGGGTCTGCGCGTCGAGCGGCCCGAAGGGCTCGTCCATCAGCAGGATTTCGGGATTGCGGATCAGCATCTGCGCGAGGCTGACGCGCTTGCGCTGCCCGCCCGAGAGCATGTGGGGATAGCGATCGACGAAGGTCCGCAAGCCGACGCGGCCGAGCCATTCGCGGGCCCGCTGGTCAGCCTCCTGATTCGACACGCCCATCGGTTCCAGTGCGACCTTGACGTTGTCCAGCGCCGTCTTCCACGGCATCAGCGCATCCTGCTGGAAGAGATAGCCGGCGCGCCGGTTCAGCCCGGACAATGGCTTGCCGAAAATCCCCACCGAACCGGCCGAGGGCGAAAGCAGCCCCGCCGCCGCATTCAGCAGCGTGGACTTGCCGCAGCCGGTCGGCCCGACGATCGAGACGAACTCGCCGGGATGAACCTTGAGATCGATGCCCTTGACCGCCTGGTAGCGGCCGCCACCGGCAAGATGGAAAGTGATGTCGACGCCGCCGAGTTTGACCGCCGGATCACCCGACGGACCCGGCCCTGCTCCCGCACCCTGGTGCGGGCGATCCTGCAACTCCATGAAATCCGTTTCCCCGTCAGGCGCCGTGTTGTGCCGGGCCGCCAGCTTTTCCGCGTTGCCGGAATTAATAGGCGATCGCCCGGGGAAGGCAACGACCGGCCTGTGACCGCCCCCCGGCTTGCATCGCGCGTTCGACCCGGCCATATGGCCTCAGCCGACCCCGACCGCTGGAGCCGACACGATCCCATGGCCGAACTCGAACAAGCCATGCAGGCGCTCGTCGAATTCATGCGGGTCCACCAGCAATGGGCCGTGCCGATCGTCTTCGCCGTCGCCTTCGCCGAATGCGTCGCGATTCTCTCCTGGCTGGTGCCAGCCACGGTATTCTTCACCACCTTCGGTGCCGTCGCAGGCGCCTCGGGCCTCAATCTCGTGCCCCTGGCACTGGCGGCCTCGCTCGGCGCGGGCAGCGGCTTCTGGGTGTCCTACTGGGCCGGGCTCCTGCTCGGGCCGCGCGTCCACGACTACTGGCCGTTCAACAAGAATCCGCAACTGCTCGATCGGGGCCATGCCTTCTTCGAGAAATGGGGCATCGCGAGCATCCTGATCGGGCACTTTTTCGGCCCGCTCCGGGCGGTGATCGCCATCGTCGCCGGCATCGTCGCGATGCCGTTCTGGGCCTTCCAACTCGCCAACTGGCTGGCCTCCTTCGCCTGGGGCTTCAGCCTGCTCTACGCGGTGGGGCGCGTCAGCGAGTTCTTCGCTCGCTGAAGCCCGGCCGCCGGCGCGTCCCAGAACCGGAATCGCCTTTCGCTCGGCCCACGCCCGCAAAAAGCCTCCGGCGCCGGGCGCCGGAGGCTTCGTCGTTTTCAGGTCTCGAAGCGATGCCTCAAGCCAGGCCGAGGATCACCGCCAGCATGATCGCCAGCGACAGCGCCATCACGACGCGGATCGCCACGGGCGTTTCAAGAATGCGTAAGAGTTCCATCACTGCCTCCCCTGGATCGGGCAAACACGAACGGTTTCGCAAAACTCAATTGACCAGCTTCTCCACGGCGAACCACGCGATCGTTACGAGCACGAGCCCACCAACGAGCACCATCAGGACCGGGCGGCCGAGAAAGCCCTGCCGCGCCTCGATCGGCGTTTCCACCGCCGGGTCGGCATCGCTGTGATCGTCGGCCCGCATCGGCGGAATCGGATCTCCGCCACGCAGAAGCT
>JAEWKP010000027.1 GCA_023393655.1 Pseudomonadota bacterium
CCGCAGGGGGAGAAGGGAGGCGCGCGGGACGGCATTGGACAGACATCATGCCTCAACCGGCCTTCTTCAACCACAGGCGCGGATCGCTCTCCCGCCCTGCATCCAGCGAAAGCGCGGCGCAGAGATCGGCCATCGCCGCGAGATTGTGGATCGGCCGGAACGAGTCGACATGCGGCAGCATCGCCCGGATGCCGCTCGCCCGCGCCGCGAAGGCGTCGTAGCGCAGCAGGGGATTGAGCCAGACCAATTGCCGGCAGGAACGATGCAGGCGGTCCATCTCGAAACCGAGGCCGTCGTCGAGATGACGCTCCAGCCCGTCGGGGAAGAGCAGCACGATCGCCCCGCCAGCCAGCACGCGCCGCGACCAGATGCGGTTGAAATCATGCAAAGCCGTCGCAATGCGTGTGCCGCCCTCCCAGTCCGGCGCGGCCTTGCCGGCGAGAGCCAGCGCGTCGTCGGGATCGCGCGCCCGCAGCATCCGCGTGACATTTGTCAGGCGCGTGCCGAAGACGAAGGATTGCACGCGCCGGCGCTTCTCGGTCAGCGCATGCAGGAAATGCAGGAAGATCCGCGAATATTCGGCCATCGAGCCGGAGATATCGACCAGCGCGACGATCGGCGGATGCACCTCGCGCCGCTCGCGGAAGGCGAGATCGATCGAGCCGCCACCACCCCATAGCGACTGGCGGAAGGTCCGACGCGGATCGATGCGCGTGCCGCGATGCGCCGGCCGGAAGCGGCGCGTCACGATGCTGTCGTCGGGCAGCCTGAGCTCGGCGATGAGTTGCTTGGCGCGGGCGATCTCGGCCGCGCTCATCTGGGCGAAATCGCGCGATTTCAGCATCTCGCGATCGGAGACGGTGAGCCGCGCCGTCAATTCGGTCAGCTCCTTCGGCGGCTCGTCCTCGCGCGGCGGCGGTGCGAAGGCTTCCGCAACGCGCAGTGCCCCGGCCTCGGCCTTCTCCGGCTGGCTGTCGGCGCGGGGCGAGACCGGCGACATCTGCGCCATGATCTTCTCGATCAGGTTGCGCCGGCGCCAGAACAGCCGGAACGCCTGATCGTAGACAGGCGTATCCTCGTGCTTCTTCACGAAGATCGCATGCAGCGCCCAATAGACATCGTCGCGCCCGCCGAGCGCGCCGCCTTCCAGAGCCGCGATCGCCTCGACCACGGCGCCCGGCCCGACCGGCAGCCCCGCCGCGCGCAAGGCGCGGGCGAAATAGGCGACGTTCTCGGCGAGCTTGCCGCTCACGCGCCCCGCGTCTCCGTCATGAACACCTTCTGGACGATCTGCCAGCGGCTCTCGATCTTCAGGAGCGAGAGCAGGTCAGTGAAATAGCGCGGCGGCATCTGGCACTTGACCTTGACCAGGGCCAGCGTCGGCCCGACGAGATCGATGGTCAGGATATGATCGTCGCGCTGCATGCCCGCCGCTTGCGGCGCCGGCCGATTGCGCACGGCGTCGAGCCAGGCGTCGCGCTGCACGATCTGGATCGCGCCGTCATCGCGCGCCGTGGTCAGCGCGCTGGTCGGATGGAAGACATGGGCGAGTTTCTCGGCATCGCCTTCATAGAGACCGTCGAGATAGGTCCGGACCGTCGCCTCGACGGCCTTGATATCGGCGTTCATGGCATCGCCCTCTCGCTTCGCGGCGCGGGAAACTAGCGCCCCGCCTCCGCCTTGGCCCGATCCAGAAGCTCCTTCACCTGCGAGCCCTGCATCGCCTGGATATCGTCCTGATACTTCAAGAGCGCTCCCAGCGTATCCGAAACGATGGCCGGATCGAGCGCGACGGCGTCGAGTTCGACCAAAGCCGTCGCCCAGTCCAGCGTCTCGGCGACGCCCGGCGCCTTGAAGAGCTCCTCCTTGCGGATCGCCTGCACGAAGGCGACAAGCTGCTTCGAGAGCTTGGCCGGGGCATCCGGCACCTTCGCCTTCAGGATCGCCAGCTCGCGCACCGCATCGGGATAGCCGACCCAGTGATAGAGGCAGCGGCGCTTCAGCGCGTCATGGATCTCGCGGGTGCGGTTCGAGGTCAGGATCACGATCGGCGGCTCGGCCGCCCGGATCGTGCCGAGCTCGGGGATCGTCACCTGCGCATCGGCCAGAACCTCGAGCAGGAAGGCCTCGAACGCCTCGTCGGTGCGGGCGAGCGCGTCGATCAGCAGGATCGGTGCCCCGCCCTCCTGCGGCTCCAGCGCCTGCAGCAGCGGCCGCTTCACCAGATATTTCTCGGAGAAGATGTCGCCTTCCAGCCGCTCGCGATCACCGGCCGCGCCGCCAGCTTCCGCCAGCCGGATCGCCATCATCTGCCCGGCATAGTTCCATTCATAGACGGCGGAGGCGAGATCGAGCCCCTCATAGCACTGCAACCGGATCAGGCGCCGGCCGAGCCCGGCGGCCAGAACCTTGGCGATCTCGGTCTTGCCGGTACCGGCCTCGCCTTCCAGCAGCAGCGGACGCTTCATCCGGAGCGCCAGGAACAGCACGGTCGCGAGCGCGCGGTCGGCGACATAGCCCTGCGACTGGAGCAGCGCGAGCGTGGCGTCGATGGAGGAAGGCAGAGGGCTGGACATCAAGACACACGTCATGCCCGGGCTTGACCCGGCATCTCTTGGGAATGAGCGGTGAGCTAGGCTTGGAAGAGGGCAAAGGGTCAAGCCTTCCAAACGCCGGCCCGCTTTGCGCCCCTCTCCACGTCATGGTCGGGCTTGTCCCGACCATCCACGTCTTTGCTCGTGCAATGCGGTGTTCAAGACGTGGATGCTCGCCACAAGGGCGAGCATGACGTTCAGAGAAAAAGGAAGGCGTCCCTACTTCCCTGTCGCCTGCGCCACGGCTTGCCTGGCCATCACGCCGATCAGATGGGCGCGGTATTCGGCATCGGCATGGATATCCCCGTTGATGCCCTTGGCCGTGTGCTTCAGCCCATCCAGCGATTTCGGCGCGAAGCGCGCCTTCAGCGCGGCCTCCGCTTCCGGCCAGCGGAAGACGCCACCCTCGCCCGCTCCCGTCACCGTGACGCGGATCTCGCTGCCGCGCTTGGCGACGAACACGCCGACCATGGCATAACGCGAGGCCGGGTTGCGGAACTTGGCATAGCCCGCCTTCGAGACCAGCGGGAACGAGACCTTGGTGATGATCTCGCCCTCGTCCAGCGCCGTCTCGTAGAGCCCGGTGAAGAACTCCTCCGCCGTCAGCTTGCGCTTGTTGGTGACGACCGTGGCGCCAAGCGCCAGCAGGGCCGCGGGATAGTCCGCCGCCGGGTCGTTATTGGCGACCGAGCCGCCGATCGTGCCGCGATGGCGCACATGCGGGTCGCCGATGCTGCCGGCGAGGAAGGCGAGCGCGGGAATCGCCTCCTGCACATCGGCGGAGGATGCGACTTCCGCATGTGTCGTCATCGCGCCGATGACGAGATTGCGGCCCTTGCGAGTGATGCCCTTGAGATCGGGGCAGGCGCCGAGATCGACCAGCGCGGTTGGCGATGCCAGCCGCTGCTTCATCGTCGGCAGCAAGGTGTGGCCGCCGGCCAGAAGCTTGGCGTCTTCCTTCTTGGCAAGCAGCGTCGCCGCCTGCCGGGCGCTGGTGGGCTTGTGATAGGTGAAAGCGTACATGGACCTGTCCTTTCAGCTCACTCGGCCGCCTGGCGGCTGATCGACTTCTGTGCCGCGCGCCACACCGCTTGCGGCGTCGCCGGCATCGCGATGTCCTCATGGCCGAGCGCGTCGGTGACGGCGTTGATGACGGCGGGGGGCGAGGCGATGGCCCCTGCCTCGCCACAGCCCTTGATGCCCAGCGGGTTCGACGGGCACGGCGTCACGGTCATGCCGACATCGAAGGACGGCAGGTCGTCGGCGCGCGGCATGGTGTAGTCCATGAAGCTCGCGGTCACGAGCTGGCCGTCGGCATTGTAACGGGCGCCTTCCAGCAGCGCTTGACCGACACCCTGCGCGATGCCGCCATGGACCTGCCCCTCGACGATCATCGGATTGATGACATTGCCGAAATCGTCGACCGCAGCCCAGCGCTCGATCTTCGTCACGCCGGTATCGGGATCGATCTCGACCTCGCAGATATGGACGCCGGCCGGGAAGGTGAAATTGGTCGGGTCGTAGAACGCCCCTTCCTTCAGGCCCGGCTCCAGCTCCTGCCCGTTGAACTTGTGCGCGACATAGGCCTGCAGGGCGCAGGAGCCGAAATCGAGCTTGCGGTCGGTGCCCTTCACCGAGAAATGCCCGTCCGCGAAGTCGATATCGGCCTCGTCGGCCTCAAGCACATGGGCGGCGACCTTCTTGCCCTTGGCGATCACCTTGTCGATGGCCTTGAAGATCGCAGACATGCCGACCGCGCCTGAGCGCGAGCCATAGGTGCCCATGCCCATCTGCACCTTGTCGGTGTCACCATGGATGATCGAGACATTGTCGATGGGGATGCCGAGCCGGTCGCTGACGAGCTGGGCGAAGGTCGTCTCATGGCCCTGGCCGTGGCTGTGCGAGCCGGTGAGCACCTCGACCGTGCCGACCGGATTGACCCGGACCTCGGCCGATTCCCAGAGGCCCACACCGGCGCCGAGCGAACCCACAGCAGCGGACGGCGCGATGCCACAGGCCTCGATATAGGAGGAAAAGCCGATGCCGCGCAGCTTGCCGGCGCGTGCGGAGTCGCGCTTGCGCTTGCCCAACCCCTTGTAGTCGATCATCTCCAGCGCCTTCTTCATGGAGGCGCCGTAATTGCCGGCATCGTACATCATGATGACCGGCGTCTGGTGCGGGAACTTCTTGATGTAGTTCTGCATCCGGAACTTGGCCGGATCCTTGCCGAGCTGGCGGGCCGTGACCTCGATCAATCGCTCGACCACGAAGGTCGCTTCCGGCCGCCCGGCGCCGCGATAGGCATCGACCGGAGCGGTATTGGTATAGACCGCATCGACCTCGCAATAGATCGCCGGGATATCGTATTGGCCCGAGAGCAGCGGCGCGTAGAGGTAGGTCGGCACCGAGGAGGAGAAGGTCGAGAGATAGGCGCCGAGATTGGCGGTGGTCTTCACCTTCATGCCGAGGATCTTGCCCTCGGCATCGGTTGCCAGCTCGGCATGAGTGACATGGTCACGGCCATGCGCGTCCGAGAGGAAGGCCTCCGTCCTGTCCGCCGTCCACTTCACCGGCCGCCCGACCTTCTTCGCAGCCCAGACGCAGACCGTCTCCTCGGCATAGATGAAGATCTTGGAGCCGAAGCCGCCGCCGACATCCGGCGCGATCACGCGCAGCTTGTTCTCCGGCGCGATACCGATGAAGGCGGAGAGCACGAGCCGCGCCACATGCGGGTTCTGGCTCGTCGTGTAGAGCGTGAAGATGCCCTCGCCTGCATCATAGTCGCCGACAGCCGCGCGCGGCTCCATCGCGTTCGGCACGAGGCGGTTGTTGACGAGATCGAGCCTGGTGACGTGCTTCGCGGCCTTGAAGGCCCTCTCGGTCGCGTCCTTGTCGCCGAGATGCCAGTTGAACACGCTGTTGTCCGGCGCCTCGTCATGGACCACGGTCTTGGCGCCGATGGCCTTGGCCGTATCGACCACAGCCGGCAATTCCTGATAGTCGACAGCGATGGCTTCGGCTGCATCGCGCGCCTGAGCCAGCGTCTCGGCCACGACGACGGCGACATGGTCGCCGACATAGCGCACCTTGCCCTGCGCCAAGGCCGGATGCGGGCCGGCGCGCATCGGCGAGCCGTCCTTGTTGTGGATCATCCAGCCGCAGATCAAGCCGCCGATCTTGTCGGTGGCGAGGTCGTCCCCGGTGAAGATGCCGAGCACGCCCGGCATGCCGGCAGCGGCCTTGGTATCGATCGACTTGATCTTGGCATGCGCGTGTGGCGAGCGCAGGAAATAGGCATGGGCCTGGCCCGGCCGGTTGACGTCGTCGGTATAGCGGCCCTGGCCGGTGATGAAACGGTGATCTTCCTTGCGGCGGACTGCGGCGCCGATTCCCGTAGCGGACATGGTGTTCCCTCCTCGCACGGCGCCTCTCGCGGACGCCTCACTGCATGGAACGCATGAAGGATGAAGAGCCCGCACCGATTGGCGCGGGCGAGCGCCTCATTCGGCGGCCTGGCGGGCCGGCGCGCCCTTGCCCATGGCCTCAGCCCCGGCGGCGATCGCCTTGACGATGTTGTGGTAGCCGGTGCAGCGGCAGATATTGCCGTCGAGATCCTCGCGGATCGTCTTCTCGTCGAGGTCGTTGCCGCGGCGGTTCACAATGTCGACGGCGGACATGATCATGCCGGGCGTGCAGAAGCCGCATTGCAGGCCGTGATGCTCGCGGAAGGCCTCCTGCATCGGATGCAGTGTGTCGCCGGAAGCGAGCCCCTCGATCGTCGTCACTGAAGCGCCGTCCACGGAGACGGCGAGCGTCGTGCAGGACTTCACGGCCTTGCCGTCGAGATGCACGAGGCAGGCGCCGCACTGGCTGGTGTCGCAGCCGACATGGGTTCCGGTCAGCCGCAGGTTCTCTCGCAGGAACTGCACCAGAAGGGTGCGCGGGTCGATATTGGCGGTGACGGCTTTGCCGTTCACCGTCAGCGAAACAGTGGCCATGAGCATATCTCCTGTGACCCGTCTCCGACGCCGGCCCATCCCCTCCCCGGGACTGGACCGTGCTGAAGCCTAAGGAGCGGCCAGCCTCATCAGGCAGGCTTTCCTTGGAACAGCTCAAAAATGAATGTGGACCCGCGTTTTTCCGGGGTCAAGCCAGAGGCAGCAAGACAAGGCAGCCAATTTCGCACCGTTTTGCGGGTGTTTCGTCGCGCTTGACTGGAACGTGGCCAAAAATCCGCAAAACCGTGCGGCCGCCCTCGCATTGCCGAAATTTTAACCGAGCCCGTTCACGGTGATGTAGCGGCGGAGCGCTGTTTGCCGGCTGCACGGGAGCCGTTCTTGACGTCGATTTCCGAACAGGTCGAGCGACGCCTGCGCTCGACGAACTACGGTGAGCAGAAGCGCGCCGCTCTGCGCGGTTATCGCAAACACGTCGATCTCGTCATTAAACAGATCGTCGCCAATGCCTTCGCCTACGGCCGCCAGATCCATCCCGGACTGAAAGACAACATCAGCCCGTTGACCGAGAGCATCTACGAAGACACGGAGCAGCATTTCCGGCTGATCTTTGAAGGCGATTTCGACGAGCGCTACCACAAGTCGATGGAGCGCGTGTGCACGCTGGAGCGCGCGGTCAAGGTCGGCACCCGGTCGCGCGTATCGATTGCAGGGGCACTCTTCCGGGCGATCGCGACGAAGCCGCGCCTGACCACCCTGCTATCGCCCAGTCGTTTCGCGAACGACATGGAGATCATCGAGAACCTCTTGGTGATGGATATCAATACGGCGATGACGATCAACCAGCAGATCGAGGAAGGGGATGCCCGCCGGCGCACCTCCACCCTCGACGAGGCGGCGGTCAAACTCAGGACCCGGATCGGCCATCTCGACGACACCATCAGCGACGCCGTCGAGCAATTCGTGGCGACCGCCGACCAGACCGGGCAGACCACCAGCTTCATCAAGGACACCGTCGGGAAAGTGGCGAGCGCCTCGGTGGTCGTGCGCGAGAAATCGCTGCAGACCGCCGCCGCGACCGAGGAGATGTCGGCCAATATCGCCGATATCGGTCAGCGCGCCCGGCAAAGCCTCTCGATCACGCATCAGGCCGTGCTCGACGCCGGCCAGATGAACGAGGCCGTCGTTCGGCTGCGGGAAGCCACCGGCAATATCGGCAAGGTCGTCGGGATGATCGCCGACATCGCCGCGCAGACCAATCTGCTGGCGCTCAATGCCACGATCGAGGCCGCCCGCGCCGGCGAGGCCGGTCGCGGCTTCGCCGTCGTCGCCGCCGAGGTGAAGTCGCTCGCAACCCAGACCGCGAGCGCGACGCAGGACATCGCCGGCCAGATCGCCGAACTCGCGGCGAGTGCCGAGGCTTGCGGCACGCACGCCGCCGCCATCGCCGCAACCGTCGATGCCATCCGTCTCGATTCCGAGGCGATCTCGGAAGCCGTCACCCAGCAGAGCAAGGTCACCGCCACGATCGCGCACGACGCCGCGCTGGTCGCCGACAGCTCGGACGAGGCGATCGAAAGCGCCAATGCCGTCAATGGCAGCCTCGACATGACGCAGACGGCGCTGGAGCAGGCCAACGCCGCCGCGGCCAATATCGCGCTTCAGGTCGGTGCGGCCGAGGCCGCCGTGACCCAGGCGCTGGCAGCGCTGCGCGAAGCCTCCTGAGGTCGCTCAGCCCTCGCTGACCGCCTTGGCGAAATTGGCGAAGAACTCGTCGGCCAGCTTCTTCGAGACCGAATCGATCAGGCGCGAGCCGAGCTGCATCAGCTTGCCGCCGACCTGCGCCTCGACATCGTAGCGCAGCAGGGTCTGACCGCCTTCCGCATCGCTCAGATGGACCCGCGCGCCGCCCTTGGCGAAGCCGGCGATGCCACCCTCGCCTTCGCCGGAGATGCGATAGCCATTCGGCGGATCGAGCTCGCTGAGCTCGACCTTGCCCTTGAAGGTCGCCTTCACAGGGCCGAGCTTCACTTTCACCACCGCCGAAAGATGCGTGTCGTCGTCCTTGGTCAATTGCTCGCAGCCCGGGATGCAGGCCTTGAGCACGTCGGGATCGTTGAGCTTGGCCCAGACCACGTCCTTGGCGGCCGGCAATGTCGCCTCGCCGTTCATCGTCATCGCCATGGCGTATCTCCCGAGCAGCACGACCGCGGCACGGACGATTGCGGCCGGCGCGGTTCGAAGGTTATCCAGTCCCCTATCCATGGTCGCAAAGCCCCCGCCTGCACAAGAGGCGCCCGGCCTGGAAAGCGGCAGCCCCCGGGAGAACCGATGCTGGAACTCACCCCAGACGAACGGACGATCGCCGGCGGCTCTGCTGGCGAAGGCGCGGCCATGGCGATGCGAATCGTCGCCGAAGCCGCCCGCCTGATGGGCGCGTCGCGCCTGATCCCGATCGCCTCCGCGCATATCGACGGCGCGCTCTACCATGGCGATTCCGGTACGCTTTTCGCTGAGAAGCTGGTCGCAGGCGGCGCCCGCGCCGGCGTGCGCGCCAGCCTGAATGTCGGCTCTTTGGCCCCGGCCGGCTGCGCCGCGATCCGCCTGCCGCCGCATGAGCGCAACATGGCCCGGCGCATGATGCGGGCCTATGAGGCGATGGGCTGCGAGCCGAGCTGGACCTGCGCGCCCTACCAGGCCGGCCACCGCCCGGCGCAGGGCAGCGACGTCGCCTGGGGCGAATCCAACGCCGTGGTGTTCTGCAATTCGGTGCTGGGCGCCCGGACCAACCGGTATGGCGATTTCCTCGACATCGCCTGCGCCATCAGCGGCCGCGCCCCGGATTACGGCCTGCACCGCTCGGAGAATCGCGTCGCGACCCTGCTGATCGATCTCGGCGGCCTCTCCCGCGAGTTGCGCTCGTCGGACGTGTTCTATCCCGTGCTCGGCACGATCCTCGGC
>JAEWKP010000043.1 GCA_023393655.1 Pseudomonadota bacterium
CCTCGGGGGAGAAGGTGGCAGCGCGCAGCGCTGACGGATGAGGGCAGCGCCACATCGCAGAAACAACGAAGGGCCGCTTGCGCGACCCTTCCCTCATCCGTCTGCTTCGCAGACACCTTCTCCCCCGAGGGGAGAAGGAATTAAGCGTGCCCGGCCTCGCGCGACAGGAACGCCGGATCGATGCCGATCTTGTTCAGCGCGCGCTGGTATTTCGTCTCGACGCCCTCGTCGAAGAGCAATTCGGGGTCGGCAGCACAATGCAGCCAGCCATTGGACTGGATCTCCGATTCGAGCTGGCCGGCGGCCCATCCGGCATAGCCCAGCGCCAGCACCGCATTCTCCGGCCCGTCGCCATTGGCGATGGCGCGCAGGATGTCCAGCGTCGCGGTCAGGCAGATGCCTTCGTCGATCGGCAGGGTCGCCGATTCCAGAAAGAAATCGGCGCTGTGCAGGACGAAGCCGCGCTTGGTCTCGACCGGGCCGCCACGCAGCACCTGCATGCGCTCGGCCCGGCTTGGCAGCCGGATCAGCTCCTCGGAGGGAATCACGTCGAGCTGGACCAGCAGCTCGGGGAATTTCGTGTCGCCCGCCGGCTTGTTGACGATGATGCCCATCGCCCCGTCCTCGGAATGGGCGCAGACATAGACGACGCTGCGGCTGAAGCGTGTATCGGCCATGCCCGGCATCGCGATCAGGCATTGCCCATCGAGATAGCTGCGGCCGCCGACGCGCGATTGTGAGCCGATCTTCATGGGAGCATGCTAGAGGCTGTCGGGGAGGGTCGGCAAGGCTTGGCTTGCGGCCGCGCCCTGGCGAAGGGCGTACCGGCCGAAGGTTGCGGAGCGGATCACGTTCGCGTGCGCCTGTACCATCGTGGCGGGCGGCGGCCGCATTATCGCGATTGTGCCCCAATCCTGCGCAAGGTTCGGGGCGTGCCGCATCGGCACGGCCCGGCGGAGGATGACAGGTTTTGTTCGCTTTTCAGGCTCGCAATCGGTAAAGGCTGGGCCCGTGAACCGTACTCTTCCCCTGCTCGCCCTGCTGCCCCTGGCGCTCGGCACCGCTGCTCGCGCCCAAGAGGCGATGACCGAGGCCGCCACCTCGCCCTGGTCGCCGAGCGAGCACGCGAAGCTGCGCCTGATCGCCGGGCCGACCACCGCGACCGGCAAGCAGCGTGTCGGCGTCGAGATCGCGCTGTCGCCGGGCTACAAGACCTATTGGCGCAGCCCCGGGCAGTTCGGCGTGCCGCCGGCTTTCGACTGGTCGGGCTCGACCAATATCGGCGGGCTCGACGTGCGCTGGCCGGTGCCGGAGCGCTTCCAGGATTCGGCCGGCTATTCCATCGGCTATGCCGGCGAGGTCGTGATCCCGATCTCGGTCCAGCCGGTCGATCCGTCGCGGCCGGTGCTTGTCGTGCTCAAGCTCGACTATGCCGTCTGCGAGAAGATCTGCATTCCTGCCAAGGGCGAGGCGAGCCTGTGGCTCGAGCCCGGTGTGACGATGGTGACCTCGCCACGCCTCGAAAGCTACGAGGCGCGCGTGCCGGTCCCGGCCAAGCCCGGAACCCATAAGGAAAAGATCGCGATCATCGAGGCCGGGCCCGATGACAGCGTGGTCGATCCGGGCCTGCGGCTCGTGCTGCAACCGCCTGCGGAAGGCCGCATCGAGGACGTTTTTGTCGAGGGGTCGGGTATGTGGTCCTTCGGCAAGTCGCGCCTGACGCCGCAAGCGGACGGAACTGTCCTCGCCCAGATCCGGATCGACGAGCGACCCAAGGGCGCGGCTGGTCCGATCCCGCTGATCTTCACCGTGCGCGGCACGCCGCGGCCGATCGAGACCCGGCTGGAACTCGACATCCCCGCCGGCAAGCCCTAATCCGTGAGGCCGGGCGGCCCGGTTGGCCGCAGGCTTCACGGAGAGACAGGCTGATGACCATCAAGGTGGGTGACAAGCTTCCCCAGGCGACGTTCCGCGTCATGACGGCCGACGGCCCGGCCGCACGCACGACCGACGACCTGTTCGCCGGCAAGAAGGTGGTGCTCTTCGCCGTGCCCGGCGCCTTCACCCCGACCTGCCATCGCAATCATCTGCCGGGCTATCTGGAGAAGGCGGCCGAGATCAAGGCGAAGGGCGTCGACGCCATCATGGTTACGGGCGTCAACGACGTCTTCGTCATGGACGCCTGGTCGAAGGCCACCGGCGGCGCCGGCGTGATCGAGTTCCTCTCGGACGGCAATGCCGATTTCGCCAAGGAGATCGGCCTCTCGATGGACGGCTCGGGCTTCGGTCTCGGCACCCGCTCGCAGCGCTACTCGATGCTGGTCGAGGATGGCGTAGTGAAGGAACTCAGCGTCGAGGAAGCCGCCGGCAAGGCGGAAGCCTCCGGCGCCGAGGCGATGCTCGAGAAGCTCTGAGCGCCGCAAGGCACGGAGAGAGATTGGAGCCCGCGCAGCCGCTGCGCGGGCTTTTTGTTGGATGGTCGGATGGGGCAAATGCCTGCAAAGGGTCGCACACCGCCTCCCGCTCGAAGCCGAAATGTGCAGCAGATGAAACCTGAGCCGACAGTCTCTGACATTGGCGTATATGATCTAATAATTGCCATTATCGCTTTCGCGTGTCGCCGCTCTTTATCTGATCATTGAGTGCCGGGAATCCTCTTGGTCGCCAAAGAGGAGCGTGGTCAGGGCATCCCGCCTAAAAGCACTGCGCACCTTTGCCTTACACATGGCCTCGCGCTAAAACGCACCTATGGACACACCGACCGTCGTCAGAGACTTCGCCTCGATAATACAAACGTCTCTTGCTCCTGTGTTCTTATTGGCGGGAACGGCAGGCTTCGTAAACATGTTCGCAATGCGCCTTGGAAGGGTATCCGATCGGCTGAACGAAGTCGCCGAGCGGAGTGAACAGGACAAAATCTCAACAATACAACTCACCTACCTGCAACGCCGAGCGCTTGCGCTTGAGATTGCGCTGGTACTGGGGGTGTTGTCAGGATTCTTTACTGGCGGCGCAATCTTGAATTTACTCGCAGGAGCGCTACAATTTGGAATCAGAGAGGAAAATGTATTCTGGTTTTTTGGCAGCGCTATCGTTTTTCTTCTTGCATCCCTTGCTTCATTCTTGATTGAACTGCTTTTTGCAGCGAGAAATATGTTGCGGCAGATGAAAAAGGCTCGGGCAAGCGCGGGACACGACTGATCTTTGCCTGAGATGGTGCGTGAAGGCACCTTTAACAAACGTCCGCGCTAGGCCGTAAGCCGACCTAGCTTTTGACATTGCGTGGCGGGCGCTGCCTCCTAAATTGTCCCACTTCTCTGGCGCATGGGGGGAGGACATGCCGTTTCAAGGCTTCGTTGTCGAGCCCGCGGAGCTGGCAAAATTGGCTGGCGCTTTCGACGCCGCCTGGCTGGCAGTGAACAGTGTCAACACCGTTGGCGGCCAGCAACAGAGGCGGGCGAGAGCTCGCCTGGCGGCCATCATTCTCGATCTTTGGAGGGAAGATCCCGCTCAGGCTCTGAGCGCCAGCGCTGTCGAGCGCTTCCTGGCATCAGACCAGCCCAACTGATCGATCCGATCTGCGCTTGTCATGAGACAAGCCGCGAAGCCCCGGCTAGCTTCCGGATCGGAGGAGAACACCGATGGCCGAGATCACCATTCGCCCGCTTGCCGCAACCGATCGGGAGGCCTGGACGCCGCTCTGGCATGGCTACCTGACCTTCTACAAGGCGACGCTGCCGCCTGAGATCGACGCGATCACCTTCGGGCGCCTGACCGGCGGGGAAGAACCGATGGGCGGCTTCCTCGCCTTCGAGGGCGACAAGCCGCTCGGCATGGTCAACTGGGTGCTCCATCGCACGACCTGGAGCGAGAAACCGATCTGCTATCTGCAGGACCTGTTCACGGTGCCGGAATCGCGCGGCACCGGCGTCGGCCGCAAGCTGATCGAGGCCGTCAACCAGATGGCGCGGGCGAAGAATTGCTACCGCGTCTACTGGCAGACGCATGAATCCAACCTGCAGGGACAGGCGCTCTACGACAAGGTCGCCGACAAATCGGGCTTCATCGTCTACCGCCAGCCGCTGGGCTGAGCCTCAGCGACCGCCGCTCTTGAACGGCGCCATGCCGGCTCGCGCCAGCGCGTCGGCGCGCTCGTTCATCGCGTCGCCGGCATGGCCCTTGACCCATTTCCACTCGATCTTGTGGCGGCCGAGCGCCGCTTCGAGGCGCTGCCAGAGTTCGGCGTTCTTGACCGGCTTGCGATCGGCCGTCTTCCAGCCGTTCTTCTTCCAGCCGTGGATCCAGCCGGTGATGCCCTGCCGCAGATACTGGCTGTCGGTATGGAGCGCGACGGTGACCGGGCGCTTCAACGCCTCCAAAGCGGCGATCGCCGCCATCAATTCCATGCGGTTATTGGTGGTCTGCGCCTCGC
The DNA here is from genome assembly GCA_023393655.1 of Pseudomonadota bacterium. Lineage (GTDB taxonomy): Bacteria > Pseudomonadota > Alphaproteobacteria > Rhizobiales > Beijerinckiaceae > Allobosea. Next base: position 4,433 of record JAEWKP010000043.1, read on the forward strand.
CGCCGGACAACTCCTTCTCGACGCCGTTGAAGGTCAGGATCGCGCCCCAGCCGCCGGGGCCGGGATTCCCGGAACAGGCGCCATCCGTCCAGACTTCGACCGTATCGCCGCTCATCGCTTCAGCCCGTATTCGCGGGCATCGGCAACGCGCTGGTGGAAGGCGAGCTTGCGGTCGTATTCGAGCGGATCATGCGGCTTGACCAGCGCGCCCGCCGGTACGTTGAGCCAATCGACCAGGCGCGTCAGCAGGAAGCGCAAGGCGCTGCCCCGGCAGAGTTGCGGCAGCGCCCCGACCTCGGCCTCGTTCAGTGGCCGGACGCTCTCGTAGCCGGCGAGCATCGCCTGGCCCTTGGTCAGGTTGAACGAGCCGTCGGCCTCGAAGCACCAGGAATTCAGGCAGATCGCGAGATCATAGGCATAGGCATCGGTGCAGGCGAAATAGAAGTCGATCAGCCCTGAGAGCTTGCTGCCGATGAAGAAGACGTTGTTGGGGAAGAGATCGGCATGGATCACGCCGCGCGGCAGGTCTTGCGGCCAGCTCGCCTCATGCACCGCCATCTCGGCGGCGACGCGACGCGCAAGGCCGGGCGAGACCTTGTCGGCGTCGGCACCGGCCTGTTCGGCCAGCGGGCGCCAGCCCGGCACGGAGAGCGCATTGACCCGCTCCATCGCGAAATCGGCGCCCGCCTGATGCAGCAACGCAAGGCCGCGACCGAGCTCCTGGCAATGGGCCGATGTCGGACGGCGCACCGAGAGACCGTCGAGGAAGGTGACGATCGCGGCCGGGCGTCCCGCGAGCCGGCCGAGCATCTCGCCGCGGCTGTCGCTGACCGGCTGCGGGCAGATCACCCCGCGCGCGGCGAGGTGCTGGATCAGGCCGAGGAAGAACGGCAGGTCGTCCGGGTTCACCCGCTTCTCGTAGAGCGTGAGGATGAAGGCGCCCTGCGTAGTGCGGATCAGGTAGTTCGAGTTCTCGACGCCTTCGGCGATGCCCTTGGCGGAGAGGAGCTCGCCGATGCCGTAGCGCGCCACGAAGGCGGCCATCTCGTCATCGGGCACTTCGGTATAGACGGCCACGCTTGCACTCTTCTCTTGGATTATTCGGCCGCGTCCGGCGTCGCCTCGCCACGCAATTCGCGCGGCAGCGGAAAGAAGACATTCTCGTCGGCAGTCGAGACGGTCTCGACGCGGACTTCGTAGCGCGCGGCGAAGGCGTCGATGATCTCCTCGACCAGCACTTCGGGGGCGCTGGCGCCGGCAGTGATGCCGAGGCTGCGGATATTGCCGAAGACCGACCAGTCGATCTCGTCGGTGCGCAGGACGAGCCGCGCCACCGGGCAGCCGGCGCGTTCGGCGACCTCGCGCAGGCGCTGCGAGTTCGAGGAATTGGGCGACCCGACGACGATCAGCCCGTCGACCTGCGGGGCGACGCGCTTCACCGCCTCCTGACGGTTGGTCGTGGCGTAGCAGATGTCTTCCTTATGCGGAGCGATCAGCTCCGGGAAGCGGGCCTGCAGCGCCTCGACGATCCCACGGGTGTCGTCGACGGAAAGCGTGGTCTGCGTGACATAGGCGAGCGGCTGACCTTCCGGCGCCTGAAGCGTCGCGACATCGTCCAACGTCTCGATCAACGTGATCGCGCCCTCGGGGAGCTGTCCCATCGTGCCGATCACTTCCGGGTGGCCGGCATGGCCGACGAGCAGGATATGGCGGCCGCGCTTGTGATGGACCTCGGCCTCGCGGTGGACCTTGGTCACCAGCGGGCAGGTCGCGTCGATGGCGAAGAGATTGCGGGCCTTCGCCGCCGCCGGCACCGCCTTGGCCACGCCATGGGCCGAGAAGATCACCGGCCGCGTCTCGTCCGGCACCTCGTCGAGCTCGGCGACGAAGACTGCGCCTTTCCGCTTCAGGGATTCGACCACATATTTGTTATGGACGATCTCATGGCGGACATAGACCGGCGCGCCATGCAGCTTCAGCGCCTTCTCGACGGCGTCGATGGCGCGCACGACCCCAGCGCAGAAGCCGCGCGGGGCACAGAGCAGGATGTCGAGCGGCGGCTTGGTCACGCGCGAAGAGTTCTCCATCGGTCCGCGTCTTCTTTCGGCGGGATCGGGGCGATGTCAAGGAAGCGAAGCGGCGCAGGCCGTGCGGCCATGCGCCGATTGCCCCTCGCAGGATCGCCCTCGAAAGCCTAGATAGAGCGACGGACCGCCACGCCGAGCGTCGCGCCGGACCGCCAAGCCCGTTTTCAAAGCCCCGAGTTCCGCATGGCCGACGCAGCCTCGCATGTCAGCTTTCTGCCGCCCATCCTGACCTTCTGCGCCGCGGCGGTGATCGCCGTTCCGCTGTTCCGCAAGCTCGGCCAGTCGGCCGTTCTGGGCTATCTCGCGGCCGGTATCGTCATCGGCCCCTCGATTCTCGGCGTGATCAAGGACCCCGACGCGATCCGCGGCACAGCGGAGATCGGCGTCGTGCTGCTGCTCTTCCTCGTCGGCCTCGAATTGCAGCCGTCGCGGCTCTACTCGATGCGCAAGGACATCCTCGGCTCCGGCCTGGCGCAGATGGCGCTCAGCGCCGGCGGCATCGGCCTGTTCGGCTGGTATTTCGGCCTCTCAGTGGCGGGGGCGGTCGCTGTCGGCGTCTCGCTCGCGCTCTCCGCGACCTCGATCGCGCTGCAATTGCTGGAAGAACGCGGCGACGGCAACGAAACCTATGGCCGGCGTACCTTCTCGATCCTGCTGTTCCAAGACATGGCGATCGCGCCCGTGCTGGCGCTTCTGCCGCTGCTTGCGACCACCGGCGGGCAGGAGACCGGCAGCCCGATGATGGCGCTGGCGAGCCTCGGCATCGCGCTCGTCGCCCTGGTCCTAATCGTGCTGGCCGGGCGCTATGTCATGAACCCGTTTTTCCGCATCCTCGCCCATACCGGCGCCAAGGACGTGATGACGGCTGCCGCACTGCTGATCGTGCTCGGCGCGGCGCTGCTGATGGAGCATGTCGGGCTCTCGATGGCGATGGGCGCCTTCCTCGCCGGCGTGATGCTGGCCGATTCGCATTTCCGGCACGAACTCGAAGCCGATATCGAGCCCTTCCGCGGCGTGCTGCTCGGCCTGTTCTTCATGGCGGTCGGCATGTCGCTCGACCTCAAGCTCGTCGCCGACAACTGGATGCTGCTCGCGCTCGCGGCGCCGCTGCTGGTGCTGTTCAAGATCGCGGTCGTCACCTCGATCCTGCGGCTGTCCTGCTCGTCCTGGCTCGAGGCGATCCGGGCGGGCGCCCTGCTCTCGCCGGCCGGCGAATTCGCCTTCGTGCTGCTGCCGCTCGGCCTCGCGAACGGGCTGCTGACGCCTCAGCAGTCGGCGATGGTCACCGCGCTCGCCGCGATCAGCATGCTGCTCGGCCCGGTCGTCGCCAAGCTGATCGATGCCGTGCTGCTGGCGCGCATCGCGCCGGCGACGATGGACGAGGATTACGACGGCGTCGGCGACAGCCCGGTGATGGTGATCGGCTTCGGCCGCTTCGGCCAGATCGTGACGCAGGCCCTGCTGCTCCAGCATATCGACGTGACCGTGATCGATTCCGATGTCGAACGCATCCGCTCGGCGGCGCAGTTCGGTTTCAAGATCTATTACGGCGACGGCACGCGCCTCGATGTCCTGCGCGCGGCCGGCGCCGGCAAGGCCCGCGTCATCTGCATCTGCGTCGACGACAGGCAGGCAGCGCTCAGGATCGTCGAGATGGTCAAGGCCGAGTTCCCGAGCGTGCGGCTGCATGTGCGGGCCTATGACCGCATCCACGCCATCGAACTGATGAAGGCGAATGTCGACTTCCAGATGCGCGAGACCTTCGAATCGGCGCTGGGCTTCGGCCGCGTCACGCTGGAAACGCTGGGCCTGACCCGCGACGAGGCCGATCTCGTGATCGACCATGTCCGCGACCGCGACGCCCAGCGCATGGAGATCCAGTTCCATGAGGGACTTGCCGCCGCGATCAACCGCGTGCCGCGCGTCTCGCCCGAGCCGCTGGTCACGCCCAAGGCCAAGTCGAAGCCGCTCACGCCTGAAACGCGGCAGGTCATCGAGGACGGCGGCGCCGAGGTCGCGGTCGGCGGCGTCGGGGAACCCGAGCGATGAGCCAGGCTTCGGCCCGGCCGCAGGCCGTCTTTCTCGAAGGCCCGTTGATGCGCCATGTCGCGGTGATGACCGCGACGGGCTCGGTCGGGCTGATGGCGGTCTTCGTCGTCGACCTTCTGTCGCTGCTCTATGTCTCCTGGCTGGGGCGGCCGGAAGCGACGGCGGGCGTCGGCTTCGCGACCATCGTGCTCTATTTGATGGTCTCGGTGAATGTCGGCCTGATGATCGCCGTCACCGCGCTGACCTCGCGCAGCGTCGGCGCGGGCGACCGCCCGGCGGCGCGGCGCATCGCGGCCTCGACCATGGCGCTGTCGGCACTCGTCGCGCTCGTCCTGTCCCTCGCGGCCCTGCCGTTCCTGCCGAAGCTGCTCAGCCTGCTCGGCGCGCGCGACCAGTCGCATGCGGTCGCCCTCTCGTTCCTCTACATCGTGCTGCCGTCGAATGCCCTGATGGCGATCGGCATGGGCTTCTCCGGCATCCTGCGCGCGGTCGGTGACGCCAGGCGGGCAATGTTCGTGACGCTCGGCGGCGGCATCGTCACGGCGGGGCTCGACCCGCTATTGATCTTCGGCTTCGGGCTCGGGCCGGACGGCGCCGCGATCGCGATCGTGCTGGCGCGGATCATCATCTGCGCCATCGGCTTCCACGGCTGCGTTGCCGTGCACGGCATGATCGAGCGGCCGCGCCTCTCCTTCATCCGGCAGGACAGCACCCGAACTTTCGCCATCGCCGGCCCCGCGATCCTGACCAATCTCTCGAACCCGATCGCCAACGCGGTCTTCGCCAGCGTCGTCGCCCGCTTCGGCGATGCGGCGGTGGCGGCGCTCGCGATCATGGACCGGCTGGTTCCCGTCGCCTTCGGCGTGCTCTTCGCGCTGTCGGGCGCAGTCGGGCCGATCCTCGGCCAGAACTGGGGCGCCGGACGCTTCGACCGGATGCGCCGGGGCCTGACCGATGCGGCGATCTTCGCCGGCGCCTCCGTGCTCGTCTCCTGGGCGCTGCTTTTCGTCTTCCGCGGCACCATCGTCTCGGCTTTCCACGCGACGGGACTGACGGCCGAGCTCGTGCTGTTCTTCTGCCTGATCGCCGGGCCGATGTGGATCTTCGTCGGCATGCTCTTCGTCGCCAACGCCGCCTTCAACAATCTCGGCATGCCGTTCCTGTCGACGCTGTTCAGCTGGGGCCGCGCCACGCTCGGCACGATGCCGCTTGCGTTCCTCGGCGCGCATCTCGCCGGGCCGAAGGGCGCGCTCGCCGGGTCCGCACTGGGGGCCGTCACCTTCGGCGTGCTGGCGCTCGTCTTCGCCTATCGCGGCATCACCCGGCTCGAGCGCAAGGCCGCGGAGCGCCGCGCCGCGACCGATTTGCCAGGCAAGGACACCCTGCTATCGTCGCCCTAGGCACGGCGCCAAAGGCCGGCCGGGGAGAAGCGTCCATGATGAACCTGTTCGAGATCATGCAATCGGCCCAGAGCGGCCAGGCGCTGCCGAACCTCGCCCAGCAATACGGCCTGAGCCTGCAGCAGACGCAGGCCGCGCTCGACGCCCTGCTACCGGCCTTCTCGATGGGCCTGCAGCGACAGACGCGCGACCCCTACGCCTTCGGATCGCTCGCCCAGATGATGACCGCTTCGCCCTATGCGCGTTTCTTCGAGGCCGGCGGCTACGGCATCCCGGCCGGCGCCCAGAACGCCGGCAACGACGTGCTGAGCCAGCTCTTCGGCTCGCGCGAGGTCAGCCAGGCGATTGCGGCGCAGGCGGCCGCGACCAGCGGCGTCTCGCAGGCGATCCTCAAGCAGATGCTGCCGGTCATCGCCGCGATGCTGATGGGTGGCCTGTCCAAGACATCGAACAACGAAGGCCTGGGCGGCATCCTCGGCCAGTTCGCCGAGATGATGCGCGGCCAGATGCCCGGCATGCAGCCGGCGCCGCAGCAACCGCAGATGCCGGGCAATCCGTTCGAGGCAATCCTCAAGGGCATGTTCGGCCAGGGCAGCGCCCAGCCGCAGCCCAATCCTCAGGCCGCCCCCTCCGATCCGTTCGGCGGCGCGCTCGGCCAGATCCTGGGTGGCATGTTCGGCGGCATGGCACCGCAACCCGAACCCGAGCCTGCCCCCGCGCCACGCAGCGCACCACGGCGTGCGCCCGCACCGGAACCAGAGCCCGAGGAGACTGCGCCGTCTGCCTCGGCCAACGGGCCGGGCTCGATCGGGCTCGACGCGCTCAACCAGATGTTCGAGCATGGCCGCCAGATCCAGGACGATCATCAGAACGCACTGAAATCGATCCTCGACGCCATGCTCGGCGGTGGGCAGGGCAGTCGCTAAGGCGGCTTCCGCTCTTCCCACGTTGAAGGCATAAAAAAGGGCGGAAGCACGAAGCTCCCGCCCGCAGGAACGCTGACGCCAAGGGGTCAGGCGCAGCGTGCAACCGTGATATCGGCCTTTCCGGCCAGCATCGGCGCCGAACTGGCATGGCGCAGGGCATGCTCGCGCCGCGCGGCGGCAAGGTTCGACGAGGAGCGCGAGCGCTCGGCCAGGACGCTGGACGGGTCGTCCAGCCAGGACGTCGCCAGCGCGCCGTCGATATCCGAACGCACGAGGCCGATATCCTTGAGACCGCGCTCGTCGAGTTCGGCACCGAGCCGCATCACCTCACGACGATGGGCCAGCGCGCGCACGAGTTGGATTGTTCCGGTAGCAGCGATGGTGGCAACACGCGTGACGCCGGCCGAAACGGACGAGAGCGACTTCGCGGTGATAGTCATGAGCAGCATGACGGCCTCCTCTGGCAGTGCGGAACGTTGATCGGAGTTTCTCCCCCTGCCCGGACGCGCCATTGACAGGGAACTTCGGAGAGCCCCCCGACCCTAGCGAAGCTCTGGTCATCAGCCAAACGAATGGTTATGATGTCTCGCAACACTGATATTGATGGACAGTGGACGGGGATCGCCAATGGCCCATGTGCTCGACGCCGATCAGCTCAAGACCTTCGTCGCCATCGCCGATACCGGCTCCTTCACCCGTGCCGCGGAGATCGTCTTCAAGACGCAATCGGCCGTTTCCATGCAGATGAAGCGGCTGGAAGAGCGGGTCGGAAGGCCCCTGTTCGGCCGCGACGGCCGCCATGCCAAGCTGACCGAGGATGGCGAGCGGCTGCTCGACTATGCCCGCCGGATCGTGCGCCTCAATCTCGAATGCGTCGCATCCTTCGCCGATGCCGACCTGAAGGGCCGCATCCGGCTCGGGGTTCCCGACGATTATGCCGATCGCTACCTGCCGGAAATCCTGGCGCGCTTCGCCCACTCCAATCCGCGCGCCGAAGTCACGGTGGTCTGCGAACCGACGCCGATGCTGGCGGAGCGGATCGCGACCGGCGATATCGACCTTGCGATCATCACCCATGTCGAAAGCCGCGGCCAGGGCGAGATCATCCGCATCGAGCCGTTGCTCTGGGTCACCTCGGCACGCCACAGCGTGCATGAGGAGGATCCGCTGCCGCTGGCGCTGGGCCGGCCGACCTGCAACTGGCGCCAGGCCGCGGTCGATGCGCTGGAATCGAAGGGGCGCCGCTTCCGCGTGCTCTATGCGAGCTGGAATTCGACCGCCGTCGGCGCCGCCGTCCTGGCCGGGCTCGCGATCTCGGTCCTGCCGGAGAGCGCGGTGAGGCCGGGCATGCGCATCCTCGGTCCTTCCGAAGGCTTCGCGACCTTGCCCTCATGCAAGATCGGGCTGCTACGGACCCGCTTCGATCCTTCGGTTCTGTCGAATGCGCTGGCCGAGCACATCATCCAGAGCCTCGACAACCTGGCGAGCTTCAAGACGGCGGCCGAATAGAGCCTCAGGGCACCTTGATCGCGTCGGCCGCTGCCAGCAGGAACGAGCTGATCTGGTTCCCGTAGAAGGTGGCCGACGTAATGATCGTGATCGAGACGAGACCCGCGATAAGGCCATACTCGATCACGGTCGCGCCGCGCGCGTCGCGAGCAAACTCGAGAAAGCTGGCCTTGATGCGCCCCATGCCGCCAGGTTAGCGGCGACCTGCATCCAACTCGTTAATTTCCGAGGCAAAATCTACTCGAAACAGCAGTTTTCGAGCGGAAGATCCAGTCAGGCGTCAGAGGGCCATCTCGGTCAGCACGGGCTCGACCTTGCCGTGCCAGGTATTGCGGTAACGCTCTTCCAGAGCCTGCGCCAGGTTTCGGCGGCGCTCCAGAATCCGGTGCAGCGGCGCAAGGAAGCGGGTCTCGTCCTGACCGGCGGCATTCCTGAGCGCCCGGTGGGCCAGGCCGGCGCGAGACAGCTCCACGACCTCGGCGGCGATCTCGATGAGCTTGCGCCCGTCGATGTTCGAGCTGAGCCCTTCGCGCGGGACGGTATCGCGCAAAGCCTGCCGCTCCTCCGCGCTCCACCCCTTGACGAGGTCCCAGGCCGCATCGAGCGAGGTCGCGTCATAGAGCAGGCCGACCCAGAAGGCCGGCATTGCGGTCAGCATGTCTGCCGGGCCGGCATCGGCGCCACGCATCTCCAGAAAGCGCTTCAGCCGGACCTCGGGGAACAGCGTCCCGAGATGGTTGGCCCAGTCCGATATCGTGGCCTGCTCGCCCGGCAGCTGCGGCAGCTTGCCGGCCAGCAGGTCGCGAAAGGAAGAGCCCGCAACGTCATGATAGGTGTCGCCGCGCTTGACGAAATACAGGGGCACGTCGAGGGCCCAGTCGACATAGGCCTCATAGGACATGCCCTCGTCGAAGGCGAATGCCAGCATGCCAGAGCGGGCGTTGTCGGTATCGCGCCAGATCTCGGAACGCATCGACTCGAAGCCGTTGAGCTTGCCATCCAGGAACGGCGAGGACGCGAACAGGGCGGTGGAAAGCGGCTGCAGCGCCAGCGAGACCCGGAGTTTGCGGACCATGTCCGCCTCGCTCGCGAAGTCGAGATTGACCTGCACCGTGCAGGTCCGGAGCATCATGTCGAGGCCGAGCATACCGACCTTCGGCATGTAGTTCGCCATGATCTTGTAGCGGCTCTTGGGCATCATCGGCGTCTGCGCGCGGGTCCAGAGCGGCGAGGCGCCGAGCGCGGCGAAGCCGATATCATGCGGAGCGGCCACGGCCTTGACGTCGGCGAGATGAGCCTGAAGTTCGGCCTGCGTCTCGTGCAGTGTTGCCAGCGGCGCGCCCGACAATTCGAACTGTCCGCCCGGCTCCAGCGAGATCGCTCCGCCACCATCCGGCCCGGCCAGCCCGATGATATGGCCCGCATCGACGATCGGCTCCCAGCCGAGTCGCTGCTGCATGCCTTCCAGAAGAGCCCGGATGCCGCCCGCACCGGCGCGCCCTTCATAGGGAACAGGAGCGAGATCGCTCCGGTAGAACGGGAATTTCTCGTGCTCGGTGCCGATCCGGAAGGATGAAGCCGGTTTCTCGCCGGCGGCGATCCACGCAATCAGTTCGGCCTTGGAACCGATCGGGGTCGAATCGGACACGTCGCGAGCCATGGGCGCTCCGGCAGATGAGGCAAGACGACCGGCCCCCGACGCCGCTGGCGCGGAGGAGACCGGCAAAGGAAGCACAGACATAGGCGAGCGCCGGGCACTCGACAACGACCGGAACCGTGCATTCGCGCAAAGTCGACCGGCGTTGACGGCAGGCCTACTACCCTCCCGTCAGGCGCGAGGCCAGTCGCCGAGAACCGCCTGAACCAGAGCAAGCGCCGCCACGGCAGCGGTGTCCGCCCTCAGGATGCGCGGACCGAGCGAGATCGGCAGCGTGTTGGGCCGCGTCCGGATCAGGCTCCGCTCGGCTTCGTCGAAGCCGCCTTCGGGGCCGATCAGGACGGCGAGCGGGGCCGGTCCCTGCGAGGCCAGCGCGGCAACCGGGCTCGCCTGCGCCATGCCCTCGTCGCAGAAGACCAGCAACCGTTCGGGCGCCAGAGCCGCAAGCGCGGATTCGAGCGACCGTTCCGCCTCGATCTCCGGCAGGTTCAGGATTCCGCATTGCTCGGCCGCTTCGACGGCATTGGCGCGCAGGCGATCGAGATTGAGTCGCGAGACCTGGGTGCGCCGGGTCAGGACGGGTTGCAGCACGCCAGCCCCCATCTCGACAGCCTTCTGCGCCATATAGTCGAGCCGGGCATGTTTGAGCGGCGCGAACAGGTAATGCAGGTCGGAGGCCGGCGGCTGCGACCTGGTCTGGCGGACCAGTTCGAGATTGGCCTGCTTGCGCCCTTCCGGCACGAGACGCGCCAGCCATTCGCCGTCGCGCCCGTTGAAGACCAG
>JAEWKP010000047.1 GCA_023393655.1 Pseudomonadota bacterium
GGTTCAGCCCGAGCCCACCCAACCGGAGCCTGCACGCCCTGAAGCTGTGGCCGAGCCCGCCAAGGTCACGCCCTTCAGGGCAAAGCTGCGCCTCGTCGAATTGCCGGTGGTGCAGGATGCCGGCTTCCAGTTGCCGCCGATCGAGTTCCTCGCCGAACCGCCGCAGACGCAGACGCAGACCATGCCGGTCGAGACGCTCCAGCAGAATGCCGGCCTGCTCGAAGGCGTGCTGGAAGACTTCAACATTCGCGGCGAGATCGTCCAGGCCTGCCCGGGTCCGGTCGTCACCTTGTACGAGCTGGAGCCCGCCCCCGGCATCAAGAGTTCCCGCGTGATCTCGTTGGCAGACGACATCGCGCGTTCGATGAGCGCGGTGTCGGCGCGTGTCGCGGTGGTGCAGGGCAAGAACGCGATCGGCATCGAGTTGCCGAACACCCGCCGCGAGACCGTCTTCCTGCGCGAACTCCTCGCCAGCCAGGATTTCGAGGCGACCAAGCACAAGCTCGCGCTCTGCCTCGGCAAGACCATCGGCGGCGAGCCCGTGATCGCCGATCTCGCCCGCATGCCTCACCTTCTGGTGGCGGGCACCACCGGCTCGGGCAAGTCCGTCGCCATCAACACCATGATCCTCTCGATCCTCTACCGGCTGAAGCCGGAAGAGTGCCGCCTGATCATGGTCGATCCCAAGATGCTCGAACTCTCCGTCTATGACGGCATCCCGCATCTGCTCACCCCGGTCGTCACCGATCCCAAGAAGGCGGTCGTCGCCCTCAAATGGGCGGTGCGCGAGATGGAGGAGCGCTACAAGAAGATGTCGAAGCTCTCGGTGCGCAACATCGACGGCTTCAACGCCCGCGTCGGCGAGGCGAAGGCTGCCGGCGAGGTCATCACCCGGACGGTCCAGACCGGCTTCGACAAGCACAGCGGCGAGGCGATCTACGAGGAGGAGGTCATGGACCTCGAGCCTCTGCCCTATATCGTCGTCATCGTCGACGAGATGGCCGACCTGATGATGGTCGCCGGCAAGGAGATCGAGGGCACGATCCAGCGCCTCGCCCAGATGGCCCGTGCCGCCGGCATCCATGTCGTGCTGGCGACGCAGCGCCCCTCGGTCGACGTCATCACCGGCACGATCAAGGCGAACTTCCCGACCCGCATCTCCTTCCAGGTGACATCGAAGATCGACAGCCGCACGATCCTGGGCGAGATGGGCGCCGAGCAGCTTCTGGGCCAGGGCGACATGCTCTACATGGCCGGCGGCGGGCGCATCACCCGCGTCCACGGTCCCTTCGTCAGCGATGCCGAGGTCGAGAAGGTCGTGGCTCACCTGAAGACGCAAGGCCGTCCGCAATATCTCGACGCCGTCACCTCCGAGGAGGATGAGGGCGGCGAGGACGAGGATGGTGCCGTCTTCGACAAGACCGGCATGGGCTCGGCCGACTCGGACGACCCTTACGAGCAGGCGGTCGCCGTCGTGCTGCGGGACAGGAAGGCCTCGACCTCCTATATCCAGCGCCGTCTCCAGATCGGCTACAACCGCGCTGCATCCATCATGGAGCGCATGGAGAACGAGGGCATCGTCGGGCCCGCTAACCACGCTGGGAAACGCGAGATTCTCGCGGACGGTCCGCGTCAGCGCGACGACGAGGACTGAGCCCGGAATCCATAAATTGGCGCTGCTCCAGTTCGTCATGCTCGCCCTTGTGGCGAGCATCTAGGTCTTGGACACCGCATGGTACGAACGAAGACGTGGATGGTCGGGACAAGCCCGACCATGACAGGAACGCTGTGTTCATGGGTTTCGGGCTCTTTGCCGTGCGAAGCCCCGGAATGACAGTGGAGGTTCCGTCGAATATCGACCTTGCCGTTCAGTCCAGCAGGATCGCCCTGATCTCCCGCCAGCTTGCCTCATTAGGCGCGCAGAGCAGTCCGGCCGGGCGCTCGGTCGGCGAATAGGAGCGGCCGTCCAGCAGGCGCGCATGGCCGCCGGCCTCGCTGTAGAGCAGCACGCCCGGCGCATGGTCCCAGGGGTTGAGCACGCCGTAGAGCAGGAATTGCAGGCGCCCAGCCGCGGCCAGCCGGTATTCCTGCCCGCAACAGCGTAGCGAGCCGACTTCGAGGAAAGCGGGGAAGCGGCCGGGAAGCGCGCTGCGCAGCGGCTCGGGAAAGTACTGCCAGCTCGCCATGCCGTTCATCTGCCGCGCCGCAACGGCGGGTGCGATGCGCAGGTCGCGGCTCGCGCCATCAGCCGAACCCATCCAGGCGCCTTCGCCGCGCAGGGCCATGGCGCTGTCATCGGCCGTCGGATCATGGATCACGGCGGCGACGATCTCGCCGCGCACGATGACCGCGGCCATCACCGCGAAGAGCGAGAGGTCGCTGGCATAGTTCAACGTTCCGTCGATCGGGTCGATGACGAAGGTAAGTTCGGCTTCGGAAAGCCTTGAGAGGAGGGACTGGTCTTGCGTTACCGCCTCCTCGCCGATCAACGCCGCGCCCGGGAAGGCCCTGGCCAATTCGACGCAGATGAAGCGCTCGGCCGCTTCGTCGGCTTCGGTGACGACATCGACCGGGCTCTGCTTGGCGCGGATATCGCCAGCCGCCAGGCGCCGGAAACGCGGCATCACCTCGCGCCTTGCCGCCTCGCGCAGGATGGCGTCGAGCCGCTCGTGATCCTGCCGGGTGAAGATCATCCGAGGTCGAATTCGACGAGGATCGGCTGGTGGTCCGAGGCCCGCGTCTCGATGTCGTAGGTGATCGCGCGCGCCCGCTTGGCGAGGTCCGGGGTCGCCAGCACAAAGTCGAGGCAGCCCGGCGGGCCATAGGTCTGGTCGCAGATGAAGGCGGAGGGTGGATGCGGCTCCGCGCCCTTCAGGACAGGCCAGAGATCGACCAGCGGCGGCACGTCACCCTCGAACGGCGCGAGCAATTGCGCCAGCCCGGCATCGTCCGGGCGCATGTTGAAATCACCGGTCAGTATCGCGCTGGCCGTGTTCGGCGTCGGCGTATAGGTATGCGGGCCCGCTGCACGCGGCGTCGCTTGCCGCGCGGCGGCCATGCGGTGGATTTGCCGGATGCCTTCGACCTGCGCGGCGCGCAGGATGAGCGAGGAATATTCCAGATGGGTCGTCATCACCCGGATCGGGCCGAAGGGCGTCTCGACCATCGCCTCGACCAGCACGCGCGGCATGTTGCGCGTCGCGGCGGCTTCCCAGGGCAGGACATGGCGCAGCGCCTGCGCCACCGGCAATCGCGACAGGATGAGGTTGCCGAAGCGCTTGCGGCCGCCGGCACCGTCCGGAATATCGACGCCGATCGCCTCGATCGCGGTGAAGCCGGGCAGCAACTCGCTGAACAGGGCGAATTGGTCGGTGCGGTCATTGCCGTCGAGATCGGAAAAATTCGCCGCGACCTCCTGCAGGCAGAGCACGTCGAAATCCGCCATCTGCCGGGCGTGCTGGATGATGCGGCGCGGATCGACCTTGTCGTCGACGCCGCGGGCCCACTGGATGTTCCACGTGATCAGTTTCATCGGCTTGCCGTCACTTGATGCCGGCGCGCATGAAGCTTTGCACGAACTGGCGCTGGAACAGCAGGAAGCCGACGAGCAGCGGCGCCGAGGTCATCAGCGTCGCTGCGCAAATCACGGCCCAGTCGATGCCCTGGTCGGCCGAGGAAAAGACCTGCAAGCCGACCGTCAGAGGCCGCGACTCCACCGAGTTGGTGACGAGAAGCGGCCAGAGGAAGTTGTTCCAGTGATAGCTCACCGAGACGAGACCGTAGGCGATATAGGTCGGCTTCGCGAGCGGCACATAGACCCGCATCAGCACCTGCAGAGGGCTCGCGCCCTCGACGCGGGCGGCGTCGTCGAGTTCCTTCGGCACGGTCTTGAAGGTCTGCCGCAGCAGGAAGATGCCGAAGGCCGAGGCGATATAGGGCAGGGCGATCGCAGGGATCGTGTCGATCAGGTTGAGCTTGGCGAGCGTGCGGTAGTTCTCGACGATCAGCGCGTCCGGCATGATCATGAGCTGTGCCAGGATCAGCACGAAGGCGACGTCGCGGCCCCAGAAATCCTGCCGTGCCAGGGCATAGGCGGCGAGCGTGCCCAGCACGATCTGGAAAGCGAGGATCAGCGTGACCAGGATGAAGGTGTTGAGGAAATAGCGGGCGAAGGGGGCGGCCGCCCAGGCGCGCGTGAAATTGTCGAGCGTCAAGGGCGCGGTCAGCACGAAGCGCGTGGTGTATTCGGCCGGGTGGAACGCTGCCCAGACGGCATAGGCCAGCGGCAGCACCCAGAGCAAAGCGAGCAGGATCGCACCGGTCGATTCCAGCGTGAGCGAAAGGCCCTTCGGCGCATAGGGGTCGCTGCGCGTCGCGGCCGGGGCGGGGTGGGGCGCGGCGCTCATTGATAATGCGTCCTGCGTTCGAGCCAGCCGTACTGGACGAAGGCGACGAGCGCGAGCAGCGCCAGCAGCACGCAGGTCAGCGTCGCCGCATACGCCGTGTCCCAGAAGCCGAAGCCGACCTGATAGATGTAGAACAGCAGCAGCGTCGTCGCATTGTCCGGGCCGCCGCGCGTCATCACGAAGACATGGTCGACCATGCGGAAGGCATTGATCACGGCATTGATCAGCACGAACAAGGTCGTCGGCATCAGCAGCGGGAACTGGATGCGCCGGAAGAAGGTCCAGCGCGAGGCGCCTTCGATCGCCGCGGCCTCGCCGAGGCTGGGCGGGATCGCCTGCAGCGCCGCGAGGTAGAAGATCATGAAGAAGCCGGCTTCCTTCCAGATCGCGACGATGGTGATGGCGTAGAGCGCGGTGTCCTGCGAGCCCAGCCAGTTGGTCGAGCGCGCGCCGAACAGCCCGGTGATCTGCTCCAGCAGCCCGTATTGCGGCGTGTAGAAGAAAAGCCAGATATTGGCGACCGCGATCATCGGCAGGATCGTCGGCGTGAAGAAGGCCATGCGGACGAGCGTGCGGCCCGCGATCTTGTCGTTGACCCAGACCGCCATCAGGAGCGCCAGCGCGATCGAGGTCGGGATCGTGCCGAGCGCGAACCAGAGATTGTTTCTCATCGCCTTCCAGAAGATCGGATCGGCGAGCATCTGCTGGTAGTTCTCGAGCCCGATGAAGCGCGCCGGGCGGCGCGCCTTCGGGGTCGAATGGAAGCTCTCGATGAAGCTCGCGACCGCGGGCCAATGCGTGAACAGGGCCAGGCAAGCCATGGCCGGCAGCAGGAGCAGCCAGCCATGGATCGTCGCGGTCGCGCGGTTCGTCATCAGCCGCGGATCAACGATAGGCCTTGAGGATGCGCTCGGCCTCGGCCTGTGCGTCCTCCATCGCCTTCTGCGGCGCCTTGGTGCCGGTCAGCGCCGCCTGCAACCCGTCGTTCAGCGCCTTGGTGACGCGCTGGTTCTCATGGGTCGAGAGCTCGGCCACCGCGCTCGACAGCTGGTCGCGCGCGACGATCGCCGGCGGGAAGTCGGCGACGTATTTCTTCATCGCCTCGGTCTCGTAGGCGGCCGGCGTCACGCCGACATAGCCGGTATTGATGCTCCACTGCGCCGCGCGCTCGGGCGTGGTGATCCAGCGCACGAACTTGAAGGCGGCTTCCTGCTCGGCCTTGGTCGCCTTCTTGGAGAGGTAGAAGTTGCCGCCGCCGGTCGGGCTGCCCGGCTTCTTGCCGGCCGGCAGAACCGCGACGCCGAAGGGGAATTTGGCGTTGGCGCGGACATTGGTCAGGTTGCCGGTGGTGGTCCACATCATCGCGACCTTCTTCTCGAAGAAGTCGCGCGGCGTGGTGCCCCATTCGACGATGCCAGGCGGGTGAACCTTGTGTTTCTGCGCGAGGTCGACCCAGTACTGCAGCGCCTCGACCACACCCGGATTGGCATAGTCGGTCTTGTCGCCCGCACTGTTGGCGAGGATCGCGCCGGCCTGCGTGGTCAGGCCCTGGAACAGCCAGTAGGGGAAGCCGGAGGAGGGGATCTGGATGCCCCATTGCGTAACGTTGCCGGAGGCGTCGCGCTTGGTCAGCTTCTGCGCGAATTCAAGCTGTTCGGCCCAGGTCTTCGGCGGCTTCTCGGGATCGAGGCCGGCCTCCTTGAACAGCTCCTTGTTCCAGTACAGCACCACCGTGGAGCGCTGGAACGGGATGCCCCAGGTCTTGCCGCCGGTCTGGCTGTTTTCCATGAATCCGGGGTAGAAGCCGGCAAGCCACTTCTTGTCCTCGTCGGTCTTGATGAAGTCGTCGAAGGGCACGATCGCCTCTTCGTCGATCAACGTGAACATGTCGGTCGAGAGCAGCACCGAGAGCACCGGCGGCGTGCCGCTCTTATGCGCGGTCAGCGCCTTGACGATGGTCTCCTGATAGGTGCCGGCATAGATCGGCTTCAGCTTGACGGAAGGGTTGTCCTTCTCGAAATCGGCGGCATAGGCGTCGATCAGCTTGGTGATCGGGCCGCCGACCGCGACCGGATAGAAGAACGAGAGTTCCGCGCCCTGCGCCCGGGCGATGCCCGGTAGTGCAGTCGCACCCGCGAGGGCGGCCGTACCGCCAAGAAATTCACGCCTGTCCATGATGTCCTCTCTCCCTTGTTGGGATGGTTCGCACGCCCGACGCTCCGGCCGGTTCAGTTGCGAACCACCTTTCGTTCAGACGCCTGGTCGAACCAGTGCAGCGCTGATTGTGACAACGTGATGTAGACCGGTTCGCCGGCTGTGGCCCGCACCTTGCCGGGCCGCTTGACGATGAAGGAATGCCCGTCGATGCGGGTTTCGAGCAGAGTGTCGGAGCCGAGATATTCGACAGCGACGACATCGGCGGCGACGCCGCTTGCGGTGATCTCGACCATCTCCGGGCGGATGCCGACCGCGAGGCTCGCCGGGTCGAGGTTGTCAGGAGCGGTGATCGTGCCGCCGCGCGCCTGCACGGTCGAAAGCGGCAGCACGTTCATCGGCGGCGTGCCGACGAAGCGGGCGGCGAAGATCGTCGCGGGGTTCTCATAGAGCACGTCCGGAGCTGCATCCTGCTCGATCCGGCCGTTGCGCATCAGCACGACCTGGTCGGCCATGGTCATCGCCTCGACCTGGTCATGCGTGACATAGACCATGGTCATGCCGAGCCGCTGCTGCAAGTCGCGGATCTCGCGGCGCATCTCGACGCGCAACTGGGCGTCGAGGTTCGACAGCGGTTCGTCCATCAGGCAGACCGGCGCCTCGGCGACGCTGGCGCGGCCGAGTGCGACGCGCTGCTGCTGGCCGCCGGAGAGCTGCGAGGGCTTGCGCTCCAGCAGGGCGGAAAGGCCGAGGATCGATGCGGCGCGGGCAAGGCGCTCGTCCCGCTCGGCGCGCGAGACCTTGCGGACCTTGAGTCCGAACAGGATGTTTTCGGCGACGCTCAGATGCGGGAACAGCGCGTAGTTCTGGAAGACCATGGCGATGCCGCGTTGCGAGGGCGAGGCATGGGTGACGTTGTGCCCGCCGATCTCGATCGTGCCGCTGCTGGTGTCCTCCAGCCCGGCGATCAGCCGCAGCGTGGTCGACTTGCCGCAGCCGGAGGGGCCGAGCAGGGCGACGAGATTGCCGCCTTCGACGGTGAAGCTGATGGCATCGACCGCGGCGGTGCCGCCCCAGCTCTTCGAAACCGTCTTCAGCGCTACAGAAACCATTCGCGATCCGCTTGAGCCTGCCTGTGCTTTCACGCTGAGCCGGCGCAGCAATCTGGTTGCCCCGGCATCGCGTCACCGGACATGACGTGAAAATCCTCCTGCGCACAAGAGTGCAAAGCCGAGTTGTCGGGGACCGTCACCATGTCGCGAGAGGCTCTCCCCGGCGGCCCAGCTCATCCGTTCGAAGGACGCGTGCGGCGTTCAACGGCCGTAGGAGGATGGCGCGGCGATCGAAAGCCCTCGGCAGGTTCGGATGGGCAATCCCGTGAATCCGCCGCCCTGGGAGCCGCACCATGCCGGATATCCGCACACGGGCTCGCGAGATTCTCGACAAGGCACTGCCGCCGGGCAGGATCATCACCTCCAACGGTGATTCCAAGGCCTATACCGAGATGACCGGCCTGACCCATGCCGGCCTCACCGCCAACTGGGCCAAGGGCGGAAAATTGACCGGTTGCAACGGCTTCACCGGCTGGTTCGGCCAGCAGCTCGGGGCGAAGAGCTATATCGGCCTGTTCGATCTCGAAAAATATGCCCGAACCGCGGGCAAGCCGGAAGCCTGGATCGTCTCGACGGCCGGGAACAGGCCGCAATATGGCGACATCCTTCGCCATGCGAGCTTCCATGTCGATGTCGCGCTCGATTTCGACGGCGACATCCTGAATCGGGCTGCCGGCGGCCAGGGTGGCCCGGCCGCGCACTGCGACATCATCAAGCGCGTCCGCGGGAAGGGCGCCTATAGTTCGAAGGCGCTGGCCGGCTGGATCGATATCAACATCATGTTCGGCGACGGTGCTGCGAGCCGTCCGGTTCCGACCTGGCTGCTCGGCTGGTGGGCGGTGAGCGAAGGACCCTGGCGCTATTATTATTACTTCTACCGGAACGGCGAGGTGCAATACACGCCGAACGCCTCCTATCTGAACGTCTGTCCCAATCTCGGGCCGGCGGCGACAGGCGCCTTCTCGGTCGATGCGGGCGGCGTCACAGTGCGTTGGGGGGGCGAGGGCTCCGACGAGACCTTCGCGCCTTCGCCGGCCGGTTCGCAGACCAGGATGGTGGGCAGCTATGCCGATGGCGGCGCCTTGCGGATGCAGGCGAGCAAGGTCGGCGGATGATGGCGCTCAGGCGGCATGACGCCTGACGAAAGCAAGCGCGGCTTCCCAGGCGCCGGCATTGGCCTCGGCATTGGCGGCCGGCGTGCCGCCCATCGTCGTCGCGATGCCGCTGACCGGGTGGCGATGGGCGATGCGCGTCGCCGGTGTATGGGGAAACAGGATGGAATGGCCGGCTTCAGGCCAGTTCTTCCAGGTGACCTCATGCGGATGCCCGGCCGCGAGCAGGCTCGACTGCACGATCAGCGAATAGAGATCGGAGGGCCACGCCCCGTCATCGCCGCCCGATATGAGCAGCACCGGCGCGGCGATCCGCTCGACCGGGATGCGGGCGCGGGCCATGGCGGCGGGGTCACTGAGCGCGGTCCGCATCGCATCGGCATTGCGGCGCATATCCGTTGCCTCGTCATAGGGCTTCCAGCTCGCCGTGGCGTTGTCCTGCCATTGGTGGACAAGCGGCTTGCCGTTCAAAGTCCAGCAGGGACCATCACGACCGAGCCCCGGAGCAGGGTCGGCGGCCGCCTGCCCGCCATGCACGAAGGCGCTCGGCACATAGCCCAGCACGGCCGAGACCTTATCGGGAAAGGTTGCGCCGAGCAGGAGCGCGAGCTCGCCGCCTCGCGACTGTCCTGCGACGGCGACAAAGCCGCTCAGGGGGCGCACCCTGGCGCGCAGCCAGTCGAGCCCCTGCGCGAAGTATTCCAGCGGCGTGTTCGAGATGTATTTCGGCAGGCCGGGCGCGCCGAAATAGCCGAGCGCCAGCGCCGCGACGCCGCGCGAGGCCCAGAGCGCCGCGCGCGGCTCGTTGATGCCGCCGCCCGAGCCGTTCAGGATCAGGATCGCCGGATGCGGGCCTTCGCCGGCCGGCAGGAACAGCGTCCCGACGAGTCCGTCCTCGGCGAGGGGATGCCGCGTCACGTCATCGGCCGTCAGGATCTGGCTGAAGCGGCCGGATGCGATGCGCTCGCCGCCGATATCGGCGGTGAGCGTCGTTTCAAGCGGACGCGACAGGTCGGGAGGAAACAGTTCGCCCTCGCCGGTTTGCGCCCAGACCAGCCCCATCGCCGCGACGCCCGCGTAGTCGCCCCGAAAAGGCGCATCGCGTTCGAGGTCGATGCTGCCATCGGCCCCGGCCTCGAACACCGCCTGAGCCCGCCAGAGATGGCCGTCGCGCGGGGTTTCCGCGGCGATGGTCACCTCCGCGCCCGCCGGCAATCCGGTCAGGGTAATCCGGCGGGGTACATCGATCAGGTCGACGGGCGGGCTGATCGCGAAGGCGGCGGGCATGGCGGCGTCCCTACTTGGCCTTGCTGACCTGCATCGCGACGGTGCGGTCGCTGTGCCAGGGCACGACCTTCAGATCCGGCCGGCTCGCCCAGATGTTCTTGTAGTGATAGAGCGGCATGATTCCGACATCGTCCATCACGACCTTGACCGCGTCCTTGATGATCGCCTCGCGCTTGGCGTCATCGAACTCGGCACTGGCCTTGGCGAGTGCCTCGTCCAGCTTCGGATTGCTGTAGCGACCCCAGTTCGAGGCGCCGAGGCCCTTTGAGGCGTTGGCGGTCGCGAGGATCGCGGTCATCGCATAGGTGCCTTCGCCGGTGCCGTTGCCCCAGCCGATCATGCTCATCGCATATTCGTTCTTGTTGGCCGCGCCGGAATAGACCGAGAAGGGCACGACCTCGACCTGCGTCTCGACGCCGATGCGGGTCCAGAATTGCGCGATCGCCTGCGCGGTCTCGGGCGCCAGCGGATAGCGCTCGCCCGGCACATGCATGGTCAGCTTGAAGCCGTCGGGATAGCCGGCCTCGGCGAGCAGGGCCTTGGCCTTGTTGGGGTCGAGATCGATCTTGGCGCGGTCGGGATCGTAGCCGAAGCTCCCGGCCGGCATCCACTGCGATGCCACGGTCACGCCGCCACGGGCGACGCGATCCGCGATCGCCTCGCGGTTGATCGCGATGGTGAGCGCCTTGCGGACGCGGACATCGAGCAGCGGGTTCTTGTCGAGCGGCTTGCCGGCCTTGTCGGTA
Organism: Pseudomonadota bacterium; assembly: GCA_023393655.1. GTDB lineage: Bacteria > Pseudomonadota > Alphaproteobacteria > Rhizobiales > Beijerinckiaceae > Allobosea. The sequence continues at coordinate 10,818 of JAEWKP010000047.1, forward strand.
ATGAATTTCGACGGGTTCGGATTGAAGCTCGGCTGCATGATCAGCGCGCGCAGGCCGGGATAGGACCAGACCTTGACCTTGGGGTTCTTCTCCAGCTTCTCGATATCGGAGAACGAGACCTTGTCGATGACGTCGACATCGCCCGAGAGCAGGGCGGCCGTGCGCGCCGCCGGGTTGGCGATATAGCGGTAGTTGACCTTCTCCCATTCGGGCTTGGGACCCCAGAAGCTGTCATTGCGCTTCATCTCGATGCGGTCGCCCGGCGTGTAGCTGACGAAGGCATAGGGGCCGTCGGTCACCATCGCCTTGCCGCTGTTGTAGTCGTCCGTCGTCGCGGACTGGCCGACATGCTTGCTGACGACATAGATGCTGGAGATGTTGATCGGCAGCAGCGGATCGGGCGCGCGGCTGGTGATCACCAGCGTATGCGGGTCCTTGATCTCGACCTTGGCGACATTGCGCAGGAAGCCCTTGTAGCTCGCCACGCTGCCCGGCACGGCCTGGGCACGCTCGTAGGAGAACGCGATGTCCTCGGCCGTGACCGGCTTGCCGTCGGTCCAGACCGCGTTCTCGCGCAGCTTGAACTCCCAGGTATTGGGCGCGAGGTTCTTCCAGGAGGCCGCGAGATCGGGAACCACGCCGCCCTCGGTCTTCTGCGCGACGAGGCGGGACCAGAAATGCTGCGAGACCGAATGGTCGCCGGCATGGTTGTTGAGCTGCGGGTCGATCGCCGAGACCGGGTCGCCGAAGCCGATGCGCAGGTCTTCCGCATGGGCGGCGCCTGCGGCGAGGCTCAGTGCCGCCGAGAGGGCGAATGTGCTCAGTCTGGTCGTCATGCGATCTCTCCAGTTTGCGCGCGGGCCGGGGCCGCCGCGACGTCGTTGAGGTGGCAGGCAGAACGGTGGCCCGGCACGATTTCGCGCAGGGCGGGTCTTTCGACGCGGCAGCGGTCGAAGGCGGCCGGGCAGCGCGGGTGGAAATGGCAGCCGGGCGGCGGGGCGGCCGGGCTCGGAATCTCGCCCTTCACCGGCGCGTAGACGCGCCGCCTTTGCTTGAGATCGGGAATCTCCGCCAGCAGCCCCTGCGTATAGGGGTGGTTGGGATGGGCGAAGAACCGGGCCGCCGGCGCGTCCTCGACGATGCGGCCGAGATACATGATCACGACGCGGTCGGCGATGTGCTGGACCACGCGCAGGTCGTGGGTGATGAAGAGATAGGTCAGGTCCAGTTCGCGCCGGAGCTGCATGAACAGGTTGAGGATCTGCGCCTGGATCGAGACGTCGAGCGAGGCCACGGATTCGTCGCAGACCAGGAACCGCGGTTGCAGCGCGAGGGCCCGCGCGATCGAGATGCGCTGGCGCTGGCCGCCGGAGAACTGGTGCGGGAAGCGCTGGCGGAAGGCCGGATCGAGCCCGGCCCGGCGCATCTGCGCGCAGACATAGTCGTCGATCTCGGCGCGGCTGGCGATGCCGTGGACGAGCGGCGCCTCGCCGATGGCTTCCGCCACCCGCATGCGTGGATTGAGGCTCGCCTGCGGGTCCTGGAAGATCAGTTGCACGTCGCGATGCACCGAGCGGTCGCCCTGCGGATCGCGCCCGAAGACGGCGGCCGTGCCGGTGCTCGGCGGCAGCAGGCCGGCGGCGATGCGCCCGAGCGTCGACTTGCCCGAGCCGGATTCGCCGACGAGCCCGACGAATTCGCCGGTCGGAATGGTCAGGTCGATGCCGTCGAGCGCCCGGATGATCGGCTGGCGCCTCGCCAGGTGCAGCTTCACGGCAAGCCCGTCCGGGCGGCCGAAATGCCGGGTCAGCTTGCGCGTCTCCAGCGCGGGAGCGGAGGGTGTGGCGGTCATATTCATGCCGGCACCTCGGCGGCCGAGGCGGGGCCGGACAGGGGATGGAAGCAGCGCAGGCGGTGCGCGCTCTCCGTAAAGGCGGGCTGGCGATCGCAGGCCTCGTCGCGACGGGCACAGCGCGGCCCGAAGGCGCAGCCCGGCGGCGGGTCGACCATGTCCGGCGTGGTGCCGGGAATCTGCACGAGCATCGCGCCCGGCGCGCTCGCGCCCGGCAGGCTGCCGATCAGGCCTGCCGTATAGGGATGGCTGGGATGGTCGAGCACGGCGTCGACGCTGCCCTGCTCGACGATGCGGCCGGCATACATCACCGCGATCTCGTCGGCGATCCCGGCGATCACCGAGAGGTCATGCGTGATCCAGAGCAGGGCGGTGCCGCTCTCGCGGGTCAATTGCTGCACTTCGGCCAGGATCTGCGCCTGGATCGAGACGTCGAGCGCGGTGGTCGGCTCGTCCGCGATGATCAGGTCGGGCTTGTTGATCAGCGCGATCGCGATCGCGACGCGCTGGCGCATGCCGCCCGAGAACTGGTGCGGAAAGGCATCGAGCCGGCTCTTCGCATCCGGCAGCCCGACGCGCGTCAGCGCCGCGATCGAGCGCTCGCGCGCCGCCTTCCCGGAGATGCGCTCGTGCGCCCTGAGCGCGAGGCGCATCTGCGTCGCGATCGAGAGCACCGGGTTCAGCGTCATCATCGGGTCCTGGA
>JAEWKP010000258.1 GCA_023393655.1 Pseudomonadota bacterium
CCCCCCCGGGGGGCGCCCCCCTCGCCCCCCCCCCCCCCCCCCCCGCGAAGCTGAAGAACTTGTGGCCGAGGAAGGAAAACACCATCACCACGCCCGTGGTGACCAGTTGCATCGGCAGATAGGGCAACCCCGCCCGCGCCACGAAGAGATGCATCAGGATGCCGGTGAGCACGAAGCCGCCGGCCGCGATCAGAGCGAAGCGCCAGCCGGCCTGAGCGTGCGTGCGTGTCGCATCGAAGGTCATCCAGCGGTTGAGCGCGTAGGACACCAGCGCGCCGACGATGAAGCCGGCGAGCGTCGCCGGCACGGGATCGATGCGGCCGAGCTCGACCAGCCCGATCAGCACGCCGTAATGCGCGACCGCAGTCAGCCCGCCCGCGAAGACGTAGGCGGCGAGCTGGCGGAACTGGCGCGGATACTGGCGAAGCGGCATCCGCGCTTCCTAGAGGATGCCGTGGGTTCGCGGAAGCCCGTCAGCCGGCGTCGCTGCCGGCGAGATTGGCCGGCATGCCACCGACGGGCATGTCGAGCCCCTGCTTCAGCGTATCGAGATGGTATTCGCGAATGCGCCCGTTCGTAGGGTCGCTGACAAACGCGCTGCCACCGATCACGGCGAGGCTCGGCGTCGGGGTCTTGGCGCCATAGGTACAGTCGAAGGCGGCAACGGCATCAAAGGCCGCGAGCTCCTTCCAGGCCGGTGCGATCTCGTAGATTCGGAGCTTGCCGTCCGGCGTCAGGTTGGCAAGCCGGCTGCCATTGCCGCTGAGCTCGAACTGGCAGGCGGCCTGCCCGCTCGGCACCGCCAGCACGTCCTCGCTCTTCAGAGCCTTCGCCTCGGGATCGATCCGCAGCAGCGCATCATAGGGCGCCTTCAGCCCGTAATTGCCGACAAGATGGCGCCCGCCGGCCCGCGACTTCAGCGCGCTGACGCGGCGCTCGTCGGGATAGCCGAGCTTGCGCCCGCTCCATGCCGCCGCGGCCCCCTTGCCGACCTTCGACAACACGAGCAGGCCGCCACCCTCGCCCTCGGCGCAGCCGAAGACATGGCGCCCGCCCCGCGCTTCGGCAGAGCCGTGGAAGAGCTTGCAGGAGGCATCGGGCTTTGCCGCGTCGTCGAACAGCGCGACGCGCTTCCAGTCCTTGCCCTCCGCGAGAACCTCGAAGCCGTTCGGCCGCGACGAGGCGCTGCGGTCGTCGCCCTTGGCATAGGCCGGGTTCGGGATCGACATCAGCCATTGCCGGTTGCCGAGCGGCACGGCGATGCCATGCTGCGGTGCCGGGCTCGGCCAAACCGTGACCGCAGGCTTGTCTTTGGCGAGGCTGTCGATCGCGACCAGCACCGCCTTCGGCTCGCTCTTGCCCTCCCAGGGCCGCAGCCCGTCGAAGAACAGTGCGAGCTGTCCATGGCCGGAGAGCACATGCGCCGGCCGGTCGCCCTTCACGGAGAAATCGAGCAGCTTCGGCGGAGCCTTGTCGAGATCGATATGGTCGCCATGCGATTCGGCGATCAGCCCGGTATCGAGGATACGCAGCGTGCCGGCCTCGTCCCCGGTCTTGACCACGACATAGCTCCCGCCGGACACGCCGGCGAAACCGGGATTGGGCTTCGGCACGTCGAAACTGTGGGTGACCTCGCCGCTGTCGAGATCGAGAATGCGGATGACCGGCTTCTCGTGATCGGCGAAGACGAGGCGCCCGCGCAGGGGGGCGTGGTCATGGGCGAAGGCTGCCGAGGCGAGCAGGCAGCCAGCGAGGCCGGCGGCAGCGAAGCGGGAGGAAAGCACGGGAAGCTCCAAGACAATAATGCAATGCTATAACATTACATTACTGCCGCGCGAACTCAACCCGCTTCTGCGCCGCCGGTTGACAACACGGATCAGAGGGCAAGCGCCCGACAGGCGCCTGCCGAACAGCTATCAGTCAAGCAACCTCAGGCCCTGACCTCGAACACCATGTTGAACGGCGTCTCGGTTGCCCGGCGGAAATGCTGGAAGCCCGCATCCATCGCGACCTTGCGCAACCGCATCTCGCCGGCCTGTGCGCCCAACCCAAGCCCGACCTCCTGCGAGAGCGAGGCCGGCGTGCAGATCATGGTCGAGGCGCCGTAGAAGATCCGGCCGACGGGGTTGAGATTGTCCTTGAGATGATCGTGCGCAAAGGGTTCGACGATCATCCAGCTCCCGTCCTCGGCCAGCGTTTCCCGCACATGCTTGCCGGCTCCGACCGGGTCGCCCATGTCGTGCAGGCAGTCGAACATCGTCACGAGATCGTATTTCCGCTCCGGGAAATCCTTGGCCGAGGCACGCTCGAAGACGATGCGGTCGCCGACGCCGGCCTTCTCCGCCGCCTCCCGAGCCCGCTCGATCGAGGGCCCGTGATAGTCGAAGCCGTGGAAGCGCGATTGCGGATAGGCCTGCGCCATCAGGATAGTGGAGGAGCCGTGCCCGCAGCCGACATCGGCGACGGTCGCGCCTTGGATCAGCTTGGCCTGGACGCCGTTCAGCGCGGGAATCCAATCCGCCGTCAGATGCGCGTTGTAGCCCGGCCGGAAGAAACGCTCGGTGCCCCGGAACAGGCATTTGCTATGCTCGTGCCAACCGAGCCCCGAGCCGCTGCGGAAGACCTCCTCAACCTTCGGCGCGTCGACCCACATCGACTGGACGATCTCGAAAGCCCCGGCAAAGAACGCCGGGCTGTCCTCCTCGGCGAAGGCCATGGCCTGCTCGGCCGAAAGGCTGAAGCTGTCGCTGCCTTCGTCGTAATCGACATAGCCGGCCGAGGCCTGGCCTGCGAGCCATTCGCGCAGATAGCGCTCCTTGAGGCCGGTCTTTTCCGCCAGTTGTTGGGAGGTGACGGGCTTGCCGTCGGCCATCGCCTTGTAGAGGCCGAGCTGATCGCCCAGCACGATCAGGGCGCCGGTGACGGAGGCACCGACATCACCGACGAGACGTCCAACCAGGGCATCGAGTTTCTGAGGGTCGGCAGTACGCATGGCCATGCTCCTCGGGTTGGGGCGTGGCCGGTGCCGTATCGCGAACCGGCTCGACGCCATCGCGGAAACGAAGACGTTAAACCTGTCCGGATACCTGTCAACGAGGCGAAATCCGACCCTACGCCCCGGCGCTGCCGGAGAGCCATTCCGGCCCGAGCCGCGGCAGATTGGGGTCGCGCCGCGCGGTCTCGATCACGCTGTCGATCAACCCCGGAAAGCGCTGGTTCAGCTCGTCGCGCCGGATGCTGAGATAGCGCGAGGTCCCCTCCACCCGCATCCGCGTGATGCCGGCCTCGCGCAGCTTGGCGAAATGGTAGGACAGGAGCGAGGGCGAGGCGAAGGCGGTGAAATGGCTGCAGCGCGCCTTGTCGACCTCGTTGACGTCGGAGAGCGCGACGAGAATGCCGAGCCGGATCGGATCGGCCAGCGCGCCGAACACGTCGGCGGGCGCGACATCCTCAATATCGGGGTGGAAAACCGGCTTCATGGCCTTCGAGATAGGCGATGCGACCGCTCCTGACAATATTCAACATTCATTGAAATTACCCTTGTGGTCATTGCGAGGCAGGCTTATTTCAACGACCATTGAATTTCGAACCGTACTTTCGAAACAGCGATCATCCGCAAGGATCATTCCCATGGATACGCGCCTTTTCTCGCTCGCCGGCGGCGCTTTCGCCATCGGCACGGGCAGCCTGCTCGTCACCGGCATCCTGCCTCATCTCGCCTCCGGCCTCGCGGTCTCGGTCGACACCGCAGGCCTCCTCATCTCGATCTTCGCCCTCGCCTACGCCATCGGCTCGCCGATCCTCTCCACCGTCCTCGGCGATGCCGACCGCAAGACCGTGCTGGTCGGTGCGATGACCATCTTCGGCCTCGCCAATCTCGGCGCCGCCTTCGCCACCGATTTCTGGGTGGTGATGGCCGCCCGGGTCGTGATGGCGCTCTCGGCCGGCGTCTTCATGCCCGCAGCCAATGCGGTCGCCGTCGCGGTCTCCGCTCCCGAGCGGCGCGGCCGCGCCATCGCGCTCGTCACCGGCGGCATGACCGTCTCACTGATCCTGGGCGTCCCGATCGGCACCGCCGTGGTCGGCTTCGGCGGCTGGCATCTCGCCTTTCTGATCGTGGCCCTGCTCAGCGCGCTCTCGCTCGGCGGCCTTCTCGTCAAGCTGCCGAGAGGCCTGCCGCGCGGCACCAATACGCTGCGCGAACGGCTGCAGGTGGCGGCGCGCGGCGACGTGCTGTTGGCGCTCGCCACGACCATGCTGTGGACCACAGGCGCCTTCGTTCTCTACACCTATATCGCGCCCTTCCTGACCAACCATGCCGGCATCGCCGGGCCCTGGCTCGCCGCGACGCTCGTCGTCTCCGGCATCGGCTCGGCGCTGGGCAACCAGCTCGGCGGCGTCGCGAGCGACCACTTCGGCCCCGAGCGTTCGCTTGTCGTGGTGCTGTCGATCCTGGCCACAGCACTATTCACCGCATCGCTGATCGCGATCAGCCTACCCCCGGCTTTGGCGATCTGGCCGATTCCCTTCGTGCTCTTCATCTGGAGCGCGGCGGGCTGGGCCGGCCACCCCTCGCAGATGTCGCGACTGGCCGCGATGGCGCCGGATGCGACCGTGGTCGCGCTCTCGCTCAACGCCTCCGCGCTTTATTTCGGCATCGCCGCCGGCGCGGCTCTGGGCCAGCAGGTGATGCGGCATGCCGGCACCTGGCCGCTCGGCTTCGTCGGCGCCGCCTGCGAGGTAGCGGCTCTCGCCGTGCTCGCATTCACGCTCTATCGCAAGCGCGCCGCCAAGCGCGTGCCGTCCCTCCCGGAAACGGCAGCGCCGGCCCGCAGCTGAAACCGCGAAGGCCGATCAAGCCGCTTCCGCCCGCCGCCAGGCCGGGAACGGATCGGGCAGGTCGCGATAGCGCTCCGGGTTGAAGCGCAGCGGCAAGGCATCGCCGATGAGGCAGAGATCGAGCGCGGCCCGAATCGCCGCCTCGTCCAGCCCGGTCCCGATGAAGACCAGCTCCTGCCGGCGGTCGCCCCAGACGGAATGCCAGTTGCGGTTCAGGATCGCCTGCCATTCAGGATGATCCGGCCAGCGCGAGCGCGGCACGGCCGCCCACCAAAAGCCCATCGCCTCGGTGCGGCAGATGCTGCCGGCAACCGACATCTCGCCGACCCAGTGCGGCCGGGTCGCCAGCCAGAAATGCCCCTTGGCGCGGATCAGCCCCGGCCATGTCCGGCCCAGGAAGGCGTTGAACTTTTCGGGGTGGAACGGCCGCCGCGCCCGGTAGACGAAGGAGGAAATGCCGTATTCCTCGGTCTCCGGCACATGGTCTTTGAAGCCGTAGAGCTCCTTGTGCCAGAGCGGATGCTCCTGCGCCTTCTCATGGTCGAACAGCCCGGTATCGAGCACGGCATCGAGCGGCACCCTGCCGAAATCCGCCTCGATCTGCCGCGCATCCGGATTGAGCGCGCGTACGATCCTGCCGACGGCCTCGCGCTGCTCGGGCGAAGCGTCCGAGATCTTGTTCAGCACAACGACATCGGCAAACTCGATCTGCTCCACCAGAAGGTCGACCAGCGTGCGCTCGTCGCCCTCGCCTGCCGTCTCACCGCGCTCGCGCAAAAAGTCGCGGGAGCCGTAATCCCTGAGCAGGCTCGCGGCATCGACCACCGTGACCATGGTGTCGAGCCGGGCGGCATCCGACAGCGAAAGCCCGGCCTCGTCGCGGAACTCGAAGGTCGCGGCGATCGGCAGCGGCTCGGCGATGCCCGTCCCCTCGATCAGCAGATAGTCGAACCGTCCTTCCTCCGCGAGGCGGCGCACCTCGGCCAACAGGTCGTCGCGCAAAGTGCAGCAGATGCAGCCATTGCTCATCTCGACCAGCTTCTCATCGGTGCGCGAGAGCTTACCGCCGCCCTCCCGCACCAGATCGGCGTCGATATTCACCTCGCTCATGTCGTTGACGATGACCGCGACCTTGCGGCCTTCGCGGTTGTTCAGGATGTGGTGGAGCAGGGGCGTCTTGCCGGCTCCGAGGAAGCCGGACAGGACGGTGACGGGCAGGCGACGCATGAAGGAAACCTCGAAACAAATGTTATAATATAACATTTCATGGAAGCCTCATGTCTGGCAAGTGTCCTGACGAAGCCGTGCACATCTGGGCGTGCCGCTCCTTTTAGCTTCCCCCCGCCGCCTTCGCCGTCTATAGCGAGCGCCTAGCATTCATTCAGACGCTCGCATGGCTCCGCTCGCCCGATCGGAGCGGCCTTGCGCGCGCCTGCCCAAGACCGGTCGAGATCATGCCCAAGCGCTCAGACATCAAGTCCATCCTGATCATCGGCGCCGGCCCCATCATCATCGGACAGGCCTGCGAGTTCGACTATTCCGGCACCCAGGCCTGCAAGACGCTGAAGGCCGAGGGCTACCGGATCATCCTGGTCAATTCGAACCCGGCGACGATCATGACCGATCCGGACCTGGCCGACGCGACCTATGTCGAGCCGATCACGCCCGAGATCGTCGCCAAGATCATCGAGAAGGAGCGCCCCGACGCGCTGCTGCCGACCATGGGCGGCCAGACCGCGCTGAACTGCGCGCTCTCGCTCAAGAAGATGGGCGTGCTGGAGAAGTTCAACGTCGAGATGATCGGCGCCACCGCCGAGGCCATCGACAAGGCCGAGGACCGCGAGCTCTTCCGCGAGGCGATGACCAAGATCGGCCTCGACACCCCGCGCTCGCACCACATCAAGACCCTCGGCCAGGCACTCGACGCGCTGGAGGATATCGGCCTGCCCGCCATCATCCGCCCGTCCTTCACCATGGGCGGCACCGGCGGCGGCATCGCCTACAACAAGGGCGAGTTCATCGACATCGTCGAGCGCGGCATCGACGCCTCCCCGACCAGCGAAGTCCTCATCGAGGAGAGCGTGCTGGGCTGGAAGGAATACGAGATGGAGGTGGTCCGCGATAAGAAGGACAACTGCATCATCGTCTGCTCGATCGAGAATTTCGATCCGATGGGCGTCCATACCGGTGATTCGATCACCGTCGCGCCGGCGCTGACGCTGACCGACAAGGAATACCAGATCATGCGCGACGCCTCGCTGGCGGTGCTGCGTGAGATCGGCGTCGAGACCGGCGGCTCGAACGTCCAGTTCGCGATCGACCCGGCCACCGGCCGCATGATCGTCATCGAGATGAACCCGCGCGTCTCGCGCTCCTCCGCTCTCGCCTCGAAGGCAACGGGCTTCCCGATCGCCAAGGTCGCGGCGCGGCTTGCCGTCGGCTACACGCTCGACGAGATCGAGAACGACATCACCGGCGGCGCGACTCCGGCCTCCTTCGAGCCGACGATCGACTACGTCGTCACCAAGATCCCGCGCTTCGCCTTCGAGAAATTCCCGGGCTCCGAGCCGACGCTGACCACCGCGATGAAGTCGGTCGGCGAGGCGATGGCCATCGGCCGCACCTTCCAGGAATCGCTGCAGAAGGCGCTGCGCTCGCTTGAGACCGGGCTCGACGGCCTCGACGAGATCGAGATCGAAGGCTTCGGCCAGGGCGACGACCGCAACGCCATCAAGGCCGCGATCTCGACGCCGACGCCGGACCGCATCCTCCATGTCGCCCAGGCCATGCGCGCCGGCTTCACCGACGAGGAGATCCACGAGAGCTGCAAGATCGACCCGTGGTTCCTCGCGCAGATGCGCGAGTTGGTTGAGACCGAGGAGAAGATCCGCGCGATCGGCCTGCCGACCACGCCCGGCGCCTTCCGCCAGATCAAGGCGATGGGCTTCTCCGACAAGCGCCTCGCCGCCGTCTCCGGCAAGACCGAGGCCGAGGTCAGGACCCTGCGCCGCGCGCTGGAGGTCCGCCCGGTCTACAAGCGCATCGACACCTGCGCGGCCGAGTTCGCCTCGCCGACGGCCTATATGTACTCGACCTATGCCATGCCCTTCGCCGGCAAGGCCGCAGACGAGGCCAATCCGTCCGATCACAAGAAGGTCGTCATCCTCGGCGGCGGGCCGAACCGCATCGGCCAGGGCATCGAGTTCGACTATTGCTGCTGTCATGCCTGCTACGCGCTGCGCGACGCCGGCTACGAGACCATCATGGTCAACTGCAACCCGGAGACGGTCTCGACCGACTACGACACCTCCGACCGGCTCTATTTCGAGCCGCTGACGGCGGAAGACGTGCTCGAGATCCTCGAGACCGAGAAGCAGAAGGGCACGCTGATGGGCGTCATCGTCCAGTTCGGCGGCCAGACCCCGCTGAAGCTGGCGAATGCGCTGGAAGAGGCCGGCATCCCGATCCTCGGCACCTCGCCCGACATGATCGACCTCGCCGAGGACCGCGACCGCTTCAAGCGCCTGCTCGACAAGCTGCACCTGAAGCAGCCGAAGAACGGCATCGCCTATTCGGTGGAGCAGGCCCGCATCATCGCCGGTGAGCTTGGCCTGCCCTTCGTCGTGCGCCCATCCTATGTGCTCGGCGGCCGCGCCATGGCGATCATCCGCGACGAGATCATGTTCGAGGATTACCTGCTCGGCACCCTGCCCTCGCTGATCCCCTCCGAGGTCAAGGCCAAGTATCCGAACGACAAGACCGGCCAGATCAATACGGTTCTGGGCAAGAACCCGCTGCTGTTCGACCGCTACCTGTCGGACGCGATCGAGGTCGATGTCGACTGCCTCTGCGACGGCAAGGACGTCTTCGTCGCCGGCATCATGGAGCATATCGAGGAAGCCGGTATCCATTCCGGCGATTCGGCCTGCTCGCTGCCGCCACGTTCGCTCTCGCCCGAGATCATCGCTGAACTGGAGCGCCAGACGAAGGCGATGGCGCTGGCGCTCGATGTCGGCGGCCTGATGAACGTCCAGTACGCCATCAAGGACAACGACATCTATGTGCTGGAGGTCAATCCGCGCGCCTCGCGCACGGTGCCCTTCGTCGCCAAGGTGATCGGCGTGGCCGTAGCCAAGATCGCGGCCCGTGTCATGGCTGGCGAGCCGCTTGCAGGCTTCGGCCTGAAGCCCGCCAAGCTCGACCATGTCGGCGTCAAGGAAGCGGTCTTCCCCTTCGCGCGCTTCCCCGGCGTCGACGTCCTGCTCGGGCCGGAGATGCGCTCGACCGGGGAGGTCATCGGCCTCGACCGATCCTTCGACACTGCCTTCGCCAAGAGCCAGCTCGGCGCCGGCTCGAAGGTCCCGGTCAAGGGCACGGTCTTCGTCTCGGTGCGCGATGAGGACAAGCCGCGCATCGTGCCGGCTGTCCGCATCCTCGCCGATCTCGGCTTCCGCATCCTGGCGACCGGCGGCACGCTGCGCCACCTCCAGGAGCAGGGCATCTCGGCCTCCAAGATCAACAAGGTTCTGGAAGGTCGCCCGCATGTCGTCGACGCGCTGAAGAACAGCGAGATCCAGCTCGTCTTCAACACCACCGAGGGGCCGCAGGCGCTGGCGGACTCCCGTGCACTCCGGCGCACGGCCCTCTTGCACAAGGTGCCCTATTATACCACCTTGGCCGGAGCGATCGCTGCGGCGGAGGGCATAAAGGCCTATTGCAGCGGCGATCTCGAAGTACGATCCTTGCAGTCGTATTTCGAACGCGCGGCCTGACCGGCCGCACGGCGCGAATTTTAGGGATTGAGCGGAAGCGCGGGAACCGGCGGTCGATATGCCGCCGGTGAGCCGCGCTTTCGGAGCTTATGGGACGGAAGGTATGGAAAAGGTTCCGATGACCGCGGGCGGCTTTGCCGCTCTGGAGGCCGAGTTGAAGGACCGCCAGCAGGTCCAACGCCAGCGCATCATCACCGCGATCGCCGAAGCGCGCGCGCTGGGTGATCTCTCCGAGAACGCCGAATATCATGCGGCCAAGGAAGCCCAGTCGCTCAACGAGGGCCGGATCATGGAACTCGAATCGCTGATCGGCCGCGCCGACATCATCGACGTCTCCAAGCTCGGCGGCGACACCATCAAGTTCGGCGCCACGGTCAAGCTGATCGATGACGATACCGAGGAAGAGAAGAGCTACCAGATCGTCGGCGAACCGGAATCGGACGTGAAGTCCGGCAAGGTCTCGATCGGCTCGCCGATCGCGCGCGCGCTGATCGGCAAGAAGGTCGGCGATTCCGTCCAGGTCAACACGCCCGGCGGCGGCAAGTCCTACGAAGTGGTCAGCGTCGTCTTCCGCTGAGACGGCGTCTCGTACATGCGTCATGCTCGCCCTCGTGGCGAGCATCCACGGCTTGAACACGACATCTGCCCGGCAAGGACGTGGATGGCCGGGACCAGCCCGGCCATGACGGCTGGTCGACGCGCCCCTACCCCGCGAGCACGACCCGCATCGCCTTGATGATGCCGTCCACGGCAACGCTCGCCAGGATCAGTCCCATCACGCGGCTGATGACGCTGGCGCCGGCATTGCCGATCACTGCGATGATCCGCGAGGCGCTGAACAGCAGCGCGAGCATGATCGCGAAGATGATCGTGATCTGCCCGATGGTCTCGGCTTGCTCGACGAGGCTGAACTTCGAATTGTCGGTGACCGTCATCACCGTCAGCATCGCGCCCGGGCTGGCGATACTCGGGATCGCCAGCGGATAGACCGCCTTTTCGAGATCGGAGGAGCGCAGCAGCTTCTGGTCCTCTTCCAGCTTCGATTCGCCGAAGATCATCGTCAGCGCGAACAGGAACAGCACGATGTTCCCGGCGATCTGGAAGGAGCTCAGTTCGATATCCATCGCCGATAGCAGCACCTGGCCGAGCAGGATGAAGAACAGCAGTACGAGGAAGGCGACGAGCGAGCCGTGCAACGCGATGCGCCGCGCAGCAGCGGCGCTCAAGCCCGCCGTAACGGCGAGGAAGACCGGCAGGGTCCCGATCGGGTCGATCACGACCCAGAGCTTCACGAACTCCGTCAACCAGCGATCCACGATAGCGCCCCCCTTGTCGACCGCGTGCGATGGACCCGCGCGTCTCCCCCGCCTCGATAGGCCGCATTTCGACACGACTTGGCAACCACCCCCGGGCATGATCGGCGGGAAGACGGCGGCCATGGACTATCGCCGCTCCGTACCTACATTGAAGCGACAGGCTTTTTTCGGAGATCCGACCATGATGACGCGTCGACATGCTCTGGCATCCGCGCTCGGCGCCACCGCGCTGGCCCTGGCGCCGGCCATTTCACCCGCTGCGGCTCAAGGGGCTGCGGTCGGCAGCATCAGGGTGGAGGCCCTGCCCTCGGTCGTCGAGGCGTGGGGGCCGAACCTGCCGATGGTGAAGGCCGAACTGGCGAAAACCCTGGCCGAGATTCTCGGACCGACGCTGCAGCGCGGCGCCGGAACGCGCCTCGTCGTCACCATCGGCCGCCTCTGGCTCGCCAGTGACATCCGGGGCGGTCGCTTCTCGGGCGCCAGCGACGATTATCTCGAAAGCACGGCCACGCTCTACGACCGCAGCGGCCGGCCGCTCGCCAGCTACCCGATCCGCTCCACGGAATCGTCGAGCGGCGCCGGCAATCCCCAGGTGGCGGATATCGACCCGCTTCGCCTCAGGGCGCTCGCCCGCAACAATGCCTGGTGGATCAGGCATTATCTCGCGGGCTGAGGACGCGGCTGTCAGCCGAAGGGAACGATCGGTTCGTCCTTGACCCGGTCGAGGGCGAGCGCGGTGCGGACATTGCGGACATTCGGCATCGCCGTGAGTTCGGCGACGAAATCCTGGAAGGCCTTCAGGTCGGCCGCGACGCATTTCAGGGCGAAGTCGATATCGCCCGAGAGCGTCCAGCACTCGCGCACGGCCGGCCAGCTGCGAATCCGCTCCTGGAAAGCGATGAGATCCGCCTCGGCCTGGCTCGCCAGATGCACGAAGGCGAAGCAGACGACCTCGAAGCCGAGTTTCCGCTCGTCGAGATCGGCATGGTAGCCGCGGATCAGCCCGGCCTCTTCCAGCGCGCGCACGCGCCTGAGGCAGGGCGGCGGCGAGATGCCGACGCGACTGGCGAGCTCGACATTGGTCATGCGCCCATCGGCCTGGAGCTCGCGCAGGATGCGCAGGTCGATATCGTCGAGTTTGGGGCGCAACGAACATTCCCGCGTGAAGGTCGCGCTGGTGTAGACGGCGCGGCCAAGCGATACAAGGCGCATGCCACGAGCCCAGTCCGCCATGCACGACAATCCGGAGCCGACCGCCTGGGTCCTCACCGACGGCAAGGCCGGCGACGAACTCCAGTGCCTGGGCGTCGCCGAACGATTGGGCGTCACACCCGAAATCCGCCGGGTGAAACCCCGCCGGCCCTGGGCCTGGCTGATGCCACGCGGGCCGATCGACCCGCGCGAGGCACCGGACCGGCCGGCAAGCCCGCTCAAGCCTCCTTTCCCCGACATCGCGATCGCGTCGGGCCGGCGCTCCGTCCCCTATCTGCGCGCCTTGAAGCAGGCCTCGAATGGCGCGACCTACACCGTCTTCCTCAAGGACCCGCGCACCGGCCCCGGCACGGCCGACCTGATCTGGGTCTCCGGCCATGACCGGCTGCGCGGCGACAACGTCCTGGTCACCACCACCTCGCCGCATCGCCTGACGCCCGGGAAGCTGGCCGTCGCCCGCGCCGCGCCGCCGCCAACCATTGCAAGCCTGAGCAGGCCGCGCGTCGCGGTGCTCGTTGGCGGTGATAGCCGGCATCACCGCTTCGACCAGGCCGATATCGAGCGCCTTGCCGGACAGCTCGACATGCTCGCTCAATCGGGCGTGAGCCTGATGGGCTCGCCCTCGCGCCGCACCTCGCCCGCGCTGGGCGCGGCCGTCGCCGCCGTCTTCACCCGGCATGGCGGCTGGTGGTGGGACGGCACGGGTGAGAATCCCTATCTCGCGCTGCTCGCCAATGCCGATGCCGTGGTCGTCACCGCCGACTCCACCAACATGATCGGCGAGGCCGCCGCAGCGGGCGTGCCCGTGCTGGCCTTCGAGCCGACGGGAGGCCACCCCAAGATCGCGGCGCTCATCTCCGCGCTGGAGCGCGAAGGCGTTGTGCATCGCTTCTGTGGACGCCTTGAAGGCGAGGCTTACGAACCGATAGACTCAACGCCGATCATAGCCGATGCGATACGGCAAGGCTGGCTGCGCCACCGGGCGGCATTGGGGTTCACGGGCTCCTGAACCGGGCGGCTCTTGTTTCGGCGCGACGCCGGCGTATCTGACGGATCGAGGCTGCGGCTCGCGCCCGCAGGAGAGGAACTGAGACGATGGCCCATACCCACGCCCGCGTCATGATCGTCGGCTCCGGCCCGGCCGGCTACACCGCCGCGATCTACGCTGCCCGCGCCATGATGGAACCGGTGCTGATCTCCGGCATGCAGGCCGGCGGCCAGTTGATGATCACCACCGATGTCGAGAACTATCCCGGCTTCGCCGACGTCATCCAGGGCCCCTGGCTGATGGAGCAGATGCGCGCCCAGGCCGAGCACATGGGCACCCGGATGGTCTCCGACCATATCGCCCGCGTCGACCTCTCACAGCGCCCGTTCCGGCTCTGGGGCGACGGTGGCGAAACCTATTCCTGCGATGCCCTGATCATCGCGACCGGCGCCCAGGCCAAGTGGCTCGGCCTTCCCTCCGAGCAGGCTTTCCAGGGCTTCGGCGTCTCGGCCTGTGCGACCTGCGACGGCTTCTTCTTCCGCAACAAGGAGGTCGCGGTCGTCGGCGGCGGCAATACCGCCGTGGAGGAAGCGCTCTACCTCGCCAACCTCGCCAGCAAGGTCACGCTGATCCACCGCCGCGATGCCTTGCGGGCCGAGCGCGTGATGCAGGAGCGCCTGTTCAAGCACCCGAAGATCGAGGTGATCTGGGACAGCGAGATCGCCGAGATCTGCGGCGGCACCACCCCGCCCAGCGTCACGCATCTGCGCCTGAAGAACCTCAAGACCGGCGCGGAGAGTGAACTGAAGACCGATGGCGTCTTCATCGCGATCGGACACAAGCCGGCGACGGAGCTCTTCGTTGGCCAGCTCGCCATGAATGAAACCGGCTATCTCGATGTCGAGGCCGGCACGACCCGGACCAATGTCGAGGGCGTCTTCGCCGCCGGCGACGTCACCGACGAGCATTACCGCCAGGCGGTGACGGCAGCCGGCCTGGGCTGCATGGCTGCGCTCGACGCCGAACGTTGGCTCGCTGCCAACGCCCTGGACCGCCGCGAAGCAGCAGAATGAAGCGTTAGCCGCAACCCATCACTGACTCTGATGGGTTGCGTCACCAGATTCACGACGAATAACGGTGACTGTCTGCCACGCAGACATTGACGCACCACGCCTTTATCCCCCATCATGCAAAAAACGCATAGCGGGGGAAGCGCGGTGGATTGGGACCGCATTAGAATCTTTTATACGGTCGCGGAGTCAGGCAGCTTCACGAAAGCTGGCGATGTTCTGGGCTTAAGTCAATCGGCCGTCAGCCGGCAGATCGGGGCGCTCGAGCGAGAGCTGCGCGCGCCCTTGTTCCACCGGCATACGCGCGGCCTGATCCTGACCGAACAGGGCGAATTGCTCTGGCGTGCGGCGCGCGAGATGACGCAGCGGCTGGAGCGAACCCGCTCGCAGCTCTCCGAGACGCGCGAACATCCTTCGGGCGAGCTCAAGGTTACAGCAACGCGCGGCCTTGGCGGCCATTGGCTGACACCACGCCTCGCCGAGTTCCTGGATCTCTATCCCGACATCAGGGTCGAGCTCATCCTCACCGACGAGGAACTCGACCTGTCGATGCGCGAGGCCGATATCGCGATCCGCCTGCGCCAGCCACAGCAGCCGGACCTGATCCAGCGCAAGCTCTTCACGGTGCACTTCCACGTCTACGCCTCGCCGGCCTATGTGAAGCGCTTCGGCGAGCCCAAGAGCTACGACGATCTCGACAATCACCGCATCCTTTCCTTCGGCGGCACCTCGCCATCCTATCTGACGGCGGTGCACTGGCTCGGCACGATGGGGCGCGACCAGCGCAATCCGCGGCCGATCCATCTGACCGTCAACAACATTACTGCGATGAAGCGCGCGGTGGATTCGGGTGCCGGCATCGCCGTGCTGCCGGATTACCTGATCGAGACAGGCTCGCCCCTCGTGCAGTTGATGCGCGAGACCGAGATGCCGCAACTCGAAAGCTATCTGGTCTATCCCGAGGAGATGAAGTCGGTCGCCCGCGTCCAGGTCTTCCGAGACTTCCTTATCCAGAAGGCCCAGCGCTGGAC
>JAEWKP010000296.1 GCA_023393655.1 Pseudomonadota bacterium
CGAGATCGTGCTGATCGTCGCCTCTGACGGACGGATCGTCGGCGCCACGCTCGGCAACGACGTCAACCTGCGCGATGTCGAGGGCCGCTCGGCCCTGCTGCTCGGCAAGGCCAAGGACAACAATGCCGCCGCGGCGGTCGGCCCCTTCATCCGCCTGTTCGATGCCGGCTTCACGCTCGACCATGTCCGCCGGACGACGGTGACGCTGACGGTCGAGGGACAGGACGGCTTCCGGCTGGAGGGCTCCTCCTCGATCGCGAAGATCAGCCGCGATCCCGCCGATCTCGCCGCGCAGATGATCGGCCCGCATCACCAATACCCGGACGGGGCGGCGCTCTATCTCGGCACCATGTTCGCGCCGATCAAGGATCGCGATGCGCCCGGCGGCGGCTTCACCCATAAATACGGGGACATCGTCACCATCGCCGCGCCCGAGCTCGGCAGCCTGGTCAACCGGATGAAGCGCACCGATGAATGCGCACCCTGGACCTATGGCGCCTCGCATCTGATGCGTTACCTCGCCGGGCGCGGGCTGCTCTGACCCGGCGCCGGAACGGGCGAACCGACAGCAGGGAAGCATCGGAACCGAGGGTTCTTACCGAAATTCGGCGAGAACCTGCCTTTCCGTCAGGCAGCTGGTAAGCTTTTTCTGCCACAGAGCGGGCTGGACCAGGAGGGTTCGGCGTGGCGATGAGCGAAATCGGGAGAGAAAACTCCCCAATCGACGGCAAGGATTTCATCGGCAAGGGAGCAGCGATGCGCTTGGCCGGCTCGCCCCTCGCCTGGATCGTGGCTTTCGCCGCATTGGCCGCCGCGGCACTGATCCTGCCGCTGCGCCTGCCGCTCGGGCCCAATGCCTGGGATACGGTGGTCTATCTCGACGCGATCCAGCGCATCGGCCTCGGCCAGGTCCCGACCATCGATTTCTTCGCGCCGATCGGCCCACTCGGCTTCTATCTCGCCGCCGGGCTCGACGCCATCTTCCCCGATGCGCAGCCGATGCTGCTGATCAACTGGGCGCTGCTGCCGATCATGCTGCCGGTGCTGGCCCTGCTCGCCGGCGAGGTTGCCCGGCGCTCCCGCCCGCAGGCGCTGGCGCTGGTGCTGCCCTTCCTGCTGTTCGCGGCGCTGCCGATCAACCTGCACGGGCTCTATCCGTCGCCCGGCTTCGACGGGTACGGCTTCTACAACCGCCATGTCGCCTTGCAGCTCTACCTGCTGATCGCGGCCCTGTTGTTCGTGCCGCGGCGCAGCTTGCAGATCACGCTCGTGGCCGTGCTGATGCTGACGCTGTTCCTGACAAAGGTCACCGGCGCCGTCTCCGGCACGTTCCTCGTCGGCTATGCCACGCTGAGCGGCCGGATGCGCTTCCGCGATGCGCTCGTCGCCGCCGGGCTCGTCATCCTCGCACTGGGCGTGCTGGAACTCGCAACCGGGCTCAGCTCCGCCTACATCATCGATATCCTGACGCTGCTAGGCCTCAACACCGGCACGCTGCTGCCGCGCTTCCTGACCGTGGCTTCGGTCAAGTTCAATGTGATCGGCCCGTCGCTGATCCTGCTCGCCGTGCTCGCCTACGCCTCCTGGCGCGACGGTTTGCCGGCGACGCTGGCCGGTTGGCGGGCGCTGGCCGACGCCCCGATCGGCTGGTTCGCAGCAGGCCTGTTCGCGCTCGCCCTGTTCGAGACGCAGAATACCGGCTCGCTCGAATTCATCGGTCTGTGGCCGATCCTCCTGCCGCTCATCCTCGCCTGGTGGGAGCGGCGCAACGACCGGATGCGGCCGGTGGTCCTCGTACTGGCCCTCGCGGTCTCGCTGCCGAGCGCCGTCATCTGCATGGAGCGCGGGATGCGCGCGGTGATGGGCGGGGCGACCTATGTCGCGCTCGATGTGCCCGATCTCGGACCGCTCGGCCGGATCAGCGTGAAACCGGACATCGCCGCGCGCGCGGCCGCCATGCTCGATCACTACGCGACGCAGCCCGACGGCTATCGCGACCTGATCCGGCGCGACATCCTGCCCTCCTACACGCTCTATTCGGAGATCGACTACCAGGCGACCTGGATGCTTGAGATTCAGCAGGCGGTGACCGCGATCAAGGCTTGGGAGAGCGCCAACAAGCGCGAGCTCAACGGCTTCTTCACCTTCGATTTCGTCGATCCGCTGAACTA
Organism: Pseudomonadota bacterium; assembly: GCA_023393655.1. Classification (GTDB taxonomy): domain Bacteria; phylum Pseudomonadota; class Alphaproteobacteria; order Rhizobiales; family Beijerinckiaceae; genus Allobosea. The sequence continues at coordinate 2,172 of JAEWKP010000296.1, forward strand.
TCTGCTGGAACGCACGCCGCCGCGCGTCGTGCCGGTCGGAGTCGATCCCGGCCGCAGCACGCCGGACCTGCAGCCGGGCACGATCGCGGCCCTCAGGCAGACCGACGCGATGCTGATGCCGAAATGCCCGGTGACGACGCCGCGCGAGATGATCCGCAGCCATTTCGCCGCCGCGCTCGAAGGGCGCGAGCGGATCGCGCTCGCGCCCTGCTGGGACATGTATCTGCGGAAGTGACCGGCCGGGTCAGCCGGCCGCCGTCTGGCCGGCCTCCCAGCCGAGGATGGCGCGCTTGCGCGTCAGGCCCCAATGGTAGCCAGTCAGCGCGCCGGACTTGCCGATGACGCGGTGGCAGGGCACCACGAAGGAGATCGGGTTCTTGCCGACCGCCATCCCGACGGCCCGCGCCGCGCTGGGTTTGCCGATGTGGCTGGCGACTTCGCCATAGGTCGTGGCGCAGCCCACGGGAATCCGGAGCAGCGTCTCCCAGACCCGCACCTCGAAATCGGTGCCGATCAGGACGACACGCAAAGGCGTCTCCGCCGACCAGGCCTTGGGCTCGAAGATGCGGCCGGCATAGGGCGCCGTCAGCATCGGGTCGTAGTGGTAGTCGGCATGGGGCCAGCGCCGCATCATGTCGGCCAACGCTTCGGCCCGCCCGCCGACGACCTTGCCGCCATCGGCGCTGTTCGACACCCAGCCGAGGCCAGCGAGGCCGCGCTCCGTGATCACCACCAGCGCCTCGCCGAAGGGCGACGCGTGGAAACCGTAGGAGAGCTTCAGCCCCTCGCCGCCGGTCTTCCACTCGCCGGGCGACATCGCCTCATGCGTCACGAAGAGATCGTGCAGGCGGCCGGGGCCCGAGAGGCCGACCTCGAGCGCCGTGTCGAGAATGCTGGCCGAGGAGGACAGCAGCCCCTTGGCATGGTCGAGCGTGATCGCCTGCAGGAAAGCCTTCGGCGTCAGGCCGCACCAGCGGCGGAAGAGGTGATGGACATCGGTCGGGGTCGCGCCGGCGGCTTCGGCGATCGCCTCGATTGTCGGCTGCTCGCGCCAGTTATGGGTGATGAAGGAGAGGATGCGCCGGACGGTATCGTAGTCCGAGCCGGGAGCGACGGCCGGGAAATCGGCCTCGCTCGGCATCGCATCGGTGGCGCGCGCCAGCACCGCATTGGAGAAGCGCGTCGGGGTCATCGCCGTTTTCATCGGAGCATGAGCGTTCATTGGAACCTCGCATCGTTCGTCATGATGCGAATCTAGGGTGCCCACCATGCCGTTCCCACCCGAAAGCTGGCAAGGGCGGGCTTGCGCAACGGCCCGGCGGGGCTTCTAACAATGGCCATGACCTCGCCCGCCGATGCCGTCATCGATCTCTACCAGCGCCACGCCGCGACCTATGACGGCCTGCGCGGCAGGCTGCTGATGGAAGGCCCGTGGCTCGCGCGCTTCCGGGCCGTGCTCGCGCCCGATGCCACGATCCTCGATATCGGCTGCGGCACCGGTCAGCCGATCGCCCGCCATTTCATGGAGCAGGGCCATGCCGTCGCCGGCGTCGATTCCGCTACGGCGATGATCGCCTTGTGCCGATCGCGCTTTCCGCAGGGTGACTGGCATGTTGCCGACATGCGCAAGCTCGCGCTCGGCCGCCGCTTCGGCGGGCTGATCGCCTGGGACTCGTTCTTCCACCTGGCGCCGGAGGACCAGCGCGGCATGTTCAAGGTCTTCGCGAGCCATGCCGCGCCGGGCGCGGTCCTGATGTTCACCAGCGGCCCGGCGCATGGCGAGGCGATCGGCACGTTCGAGGGCGAGGCGCTCTATCATGGCAGCCTCGATCCCGGAGAATACCGGGCCCTGCTGGCGGAGAGCGGCTTTTCCGTCGTCGACCATGTCGTCGAAGACCAAAGTTGCGGCGGCCATACGATCTGGCTCGCCCAGCATGGCTGAAGCGCGTCAGGGCGCGTTGTAATCCGGCCCGCGGCGGGCGCTCGACAGGGCCGAGCCCAGCGCGTCGGCGAAGCCGGAACGCTCCTGCGGCGAGAGCGCGGAGGCGATCGCGACGCTCTGCCCGCGCGAGACCAGCGTCAGGGCGAGCAGGCCGTAATCCTCGTCCGTCCGGCGTTCGAGCCGGGTCCAGGCCGGATTGGAGCGCCAGACCGCCTCACGTCCGTGATGCGAGACCTTGCGCAGGAAGACTTCGAGTGGCGTCACCACGATGCGCTCGAAAGCGCGCGCATGCCGGAAATTGACGTGGAAGGCGACAAAGAGCGCGACGATGTCGAGCCCGAAGAAGCCCGCGACGGGCCAGGCGCCGAGCAGGACGAAGGGGATCGAGGAAATCACGCTGGCGAGGCAGACCAGCGTCATCACGATGCGGAAGCCGTTCTGGCCGAGCGAGCGATGCGGCGTGATCGTGGCATCGAAGACCGGCCGCTGCGACGCGTCCGCGATCTCGCTGCCAAAGCTATCACTGCCGGGGCTATTGCCGGGTGTCATGCGACGATTATAACGCCGTCATGGATCAGCGGAACAGGCCCCCTCGCACGGCTGCGCCGGCAAAGCGCATCACGTTGCCGCGCGCGCGCAAGCCGACGGAGATCCGCGAAATCTTCAGCCGCTTCCAGGCCGCCAATCCCGAGCCCAAGGGCGAGTTGGATCATACCAACGCCTTCACGCTGCTGGTCGCCGTCGTGCTGTCCGCGCAGGCGACCGATGCCGGCGTCAACAAGGCCACCCGCGCCCTCTTCGCCATCGCCGATACGCCGGAGAAGATGCTCGCGCTCGGTGAGGAGACGGTGCGCGAGCACGTCAAGACGATCGGGCTCTATCGCACCAAGGCGAAGAACGTGATCGCGCTCTGCGAGAAGCTGATCGCCGAATATGGCGGCGAGGTGCCGGCGACGCGCGAGGCGCTGGAGAGCCTGCCCGGCGTGGGCCGCAAGACCGCCAATGTCGTGCTCAACATCGCCTTCGGCGAGATCACCCATGCGGTCGACACCCATGTCTTCCGCATCGCCAACCGCCTGCGCATCGCGCCGGGCAGGAACGTGCTGCAGGTCGAGATCGGGCTGGAGAAGGCGGTGCCGCCCGAATACGGCCGGCACGCCCATCACTGGCTCATCCTGCACGGGCGCTATACCTGCAAGGCGCTGCGGCCCGAATGCGTCCGCTGCATCCAGAACGACCTCTGCGATTCCGCCGACAAGCGGATCGCCTGAGGCTCAGTAGCCCCGCGCCGGATCGACCAGGTTGAGCAATGGCTCGCCTGCCTCCAGCCGGCCGATCTGCTGGGCAACCGCCGTGGCTATCGCCTCCGGTTCCGACATCGCCGAATTATGCGGCGTCACCGTCACGCCCGGATGGCTCCAGAGGGCGGAGTCCACAGGCAGCGGCTCGGTCTCGAAGACATCGAGCGTCGCGCCCTTGAGCGTGCCGGCGTCGAGCGCGGCAAGGATGTCATCCGCGACCTGCAAGCCGCCGCGCCCGGCATTGATCAGGAACGGCCCGCCGAGGCGCCCGTTCTGCGCGAGGCCCGAAAGCAGCGCGGCATTGATGATGCCGCGCGTATCCGGAGTCAGCGGCAGCAGGCTGACGAGGATATCGGTGCGGGCAAGAAAGGCCTTCATGCCGTCCTCGCCGGAGAAGGTCTGCAAGCCCTCGATGGTCTTGGGCGAACGGCTCCAGCCGGCGACGTCGAAACCGATGATCGCGAGCTTGCGGGCCGCGTCCTGACCGAGTTCGCCCAGCCCCATGACGCCGACGCGGACCGAGCGAGCGGCCGGCTGGTTGCGGTCGTCGTCCCAGATCGCCTCGCGCTGCTGGCGGTCGTAGCGGCGCTGCTGGCGCAGGTAGATCAGACAATGCAGGACGATATATTCGCTCATCCGCGTCGTCAGGTCCGGGTCGACGATGCGCGCGATCGGCGCCGCCGGGAGCTTGTCGTCGGCGAAGAGGAAATCGACGCCGGCGCCGAGCGAGAAGATCGCGGCGAGGTTGGGCAGGCCGGTCAGGCTGCCGGGCGGATGCTTCCAGCTCGCGACGTAATGCACGGCGCGACGGTCGAAGGGCTCGCCGAGGACGACGACGGGCATATCCGGCAGCAGCGCCTGGAAGCGCGCGCGCCAATCCTCGATATGCCAGCCGGTCATGGCCAGAAGCAAACTCATCCCGACGCCCTCTCCGTAATCCGTTCCGCGACCAGCGGGCCGCGCGCCGCACCCTCTCCGATCCGGTAGGCCTTGCGCAAGCGCTCGCTTGCCGCAGCATAGCCCGCGTCGTTGCGGGCATGTACGATGCCGAGCGGCCTGTCGGGCCCGACATCGTCGCCGAGGCCGGCCAGCGCGACGATGCCGACGGCATGGTCGATCGGGTCCTGCGGGCGCACCCGGCCGCCGCCGAGCGCGACGACGGCGAGCCCGACGGCGCGCGTATCGACGGAAGCGACGGTCCCTGCCGTCTCGGGATAGACCGGCTTCACGACCGGCGCCGTAGCGAGATGCTTTTGCGGCGCCTCCAGCAGGTCGGCCGGGCCGCCGAGCGCCACGACCATCCGGGCGAAGCGCTCCGCCGCGGCACCGGAGGCGAAGGCCTGCTCGATCTTCGCGCGGGCGGTGTCGAGATCCGGGGCGAGCTTGCCGAGCAGCAGCATCTCGGCGGCGAGCGCGACCGTGACCTCGTGGAAGCGCGGCTCGCGATGACGACCCGTCAGATGATCGAGCGCATAGGCGACCTCGAGCGCGTTGCCGGCGGCCGATGCGAGCGGCTCGCTCATGTCGGTGAGGAGCGCATTCGTCGGCAGGCCGGCACCGTTGGCGACGCCGACCAATGCCTGCGCCAAAGCCTGCGCCTTGCCGTAATCCGGCAGGAAGGCGCCGGAGCCGAACTTCACGTCCATGGCGAGGCCGTGCAGGCCGGCCGCGAGCTTCTTCGACAGGATCGAGGAGACCAGCAAGGGGATCGTCTCGACCGTCGCGGTGACGTCGCGGATGGCATAGAGGCGCTTGTCGGCCGGGGCGAGATCGGCGGTCTGGCCGATGATGGCGCAACCGGCCTCGCGCACCACCTTGCGAAAGAGCTCGATGCCGGGCTGCGTGACATAGTCCGGCACCGCGTCGAGCTTGTCGAGCGTGCCGCCGGTATGGCCGAGGCCGCGGCCCGAGATCATCGGGACATGGCCGCCGCAGGCCGCGACCGCCGCCGCCAATGGCAAGCTCACGGTATCGCCGACGCCGCCGGTCGAGTGCTTGTCGAGGGCGGGGCCCGGCAGGTCGTCCCAGCGCAGCACCGTGCCGGAATCCCGCATGGCGAGCGTCAGCGCCACGCGCTCGCGCTCGCTCATGCCGTTGAAATAGACCGCCATGGCGAAGGCTGCGGCCTGCCCTTCGCTGACCGAGCCGTCAGGCAGACCGGCAATGAGCTGGCGGATATCGGCATCGGACAGTTCCGCACCGTCGCGCTTTGCGGCGATGATCTCCTGGGTCAGGCGCATCAATAGCTCCCACGCGGCGCGACATCGGGCCCAGCGCCCTCAATAGCGGTGACGAGCGCGCCATAGAGGCCGCTGGCGCCGAAGCGGAAGGTCGTGGGCGAAACCCAATCCTCCCCCATGATCGCATCGGCAAGGTCGAGATAACGCGTGGCATCGGCCAATGTCCGGATGCCGCCCGACGGCTTCAGCCCGACGGGGCGGCCCATTTCCGCGATGACACTGAGCATCACGCGGGCTGCCGGGATGCTGGCCGAATTCGCGGTCTTGCCGGTCGAGGTCTTGATGAAATCGGCACCGGCCGCGATGGCGAGCTCGGCCGTCGTCCTGACCTTGTCGAGATTGGGATATTCGCCGGTTTCCAGAATGACCTTCAGGCGCCGCTCGTCGCAGAGCATCTTGACGTTGCGCACCATCGCGGCCGCCGCGGTGGTGTGGCCCGCGAGAACCGCCCGCCAGGGCAGGACGAGGTCGATCTCGTCGGCACCGGCGGCGAGTGCCTCCTCCGTCTCGCGCATCGCCGGGGCGATCGGCGTGTCGCCATCAGGAAAGTTGACGACCGTCGCGATGCGGACGGGGCCGTCGCCGAGCTCGGCGCGCGCCGTCGCGACGAAGCGCGGCCACAGGCACACCGCAGCGACTGGCACTGGCCCCGACACGGCACGCCGGCAGAGGTCGCGGGTGCCCACTTCCGTCGCATCGTCGGCAAGATCGGTGAGGTCGAGCAGCGCGAGCGCGCGCCTGGCGAGATCGGCATCGGACATGGCTTACAACTCCGACAGGAAGGCGCGCAGCAGGCGCCTGAGCGCCCCCGCAGCGAGGCCCGCGACATCGCGGGTCTCGGTATGGTGCGGCGTGCCGCCATGCAGGCCTGCGCCCATGTTGGTGACGATCGACAGGCCGGCGACGCGCAGGCCGTGGCGGCGCGCCAGGATCACCTCCGGCACGGTCGACATGCCCACGAGATCGGCGCCTAAAACCTTCGCCATGCGGATTTCGGCCGGCGTCTCGAAGCTCGGCCCGGTGAACCACATATAGACGCCTTCGCCGAGCGGCAGCGCCGCCTTTTCGGCCGCGCGCCTGAAGCGGCCGCGCAGATGCGGGTCATAGGCATCGACCATCGGCACGAAGCGGCCGTCGCCCCTGTCGCCGATCAGCGGATTGGGGCCGTTCAGGTTGATATGGTCGGTGATCAGCGCAAGGCTGCCGGGACGCATCTCCGCCGAGAGCGAGCCCGCCGCATTGGTCAGGACGAGCGGCGGCGAGCCGAAGGCGGTGAGCACGCCGAGCGGAACCCGCATCACCGTAGAATCGCCGCCCTCGTAGTAATGGGCGCGGCCCTGGTAGATCAGCACCTTGCGGCCGTGCAGCGTGCCATAGCAGAGCTGGCGGGCATGGCCGGAGACCTCGCCGCGCGGAAAGCCGGGCAATTCGGCATAGGGGATACGCACGGCATGCTCGATATCCTCGGCGACGGCGCCGAGCCCCGTGCCGAGCACGATCGCGCAATCGATCGCATCGACGCCGCGGTCCGTCAGGATGGACGCCACCGCGTCAAGGGCCGGATCGGCCGCCATGCATGCTCTCCCTTGGCCGCAGCGGGCGGCTCCAAATCACCGCGGCAAATTGGCCGGTCCGAAGGAGGCTGGCAACAGCTCCTCCAGCGTGAAGCGCGCCCTGATGCCCTCGGGGCCGGCGATCGCAATGGGCGTCTCCGGCGCGGCGAATTCGCGGATGCGCTGGCGGCAGGCGCCGCAGGGCGTGACCAGCTCGGCGCCCTCGCCGAAGACCAGCACGGCGCGGATCGCGCGGCCACCGGCCGCAATCATCGCCGCGATGGCTCCGGCCTCGGCGCAGGAGCCGACGGGATAGGCGGCGTTCTCGACATTGCAGCCGACATGGACCGCGCCGTCATCGGCCAGCAGCGCGGCGCCGACCTTGAAGCGCGAATAGGGCGCATAGGCGCGCGGCTGGATGGCGGCGGCGGCGGCGAACAGGGCCTCGAAATCGGGATCGGCCGGCAAATCAGCGTTCCTTGACATAGGGCAGGCCGGAGGCCCTGGGCGGCGTCGCCTTGCCGATGAAGCCGGCGAGCAGAACGATCGTCATCACATAGGGCAAGGCCTGGATCGCTTCCACCGGAACGAGGCCGATACCGGGCAATGTCACGCCCTGGAGCCTGATCGCGACCGCGTCGAGCAGGCCGAAGAGCAGGCAGGCGCCGAGCGCGGGCCAGGGCCGCCAATTGGCGAAGATCACGGCTGCGAGCGCGATGAAGCCGCGTCCCGCCGTCATATGCGGCAGGAAACCGGCGGATTGCGCCACCGCGAGATAAGTGCCGCCGATGCCGCAGAGCACGCCACAGATCGCAACCGCGCCGTAGCGCAGGCCGGCGACGGAGATACCCGCCGTATCGACCGCTGCCGGATTCTCGCCGACGGCGCGGATGCGCAGGCCGAAGCGGGTGCGCTTCAGGACGAAGGCCGTGACGAGCACGCAGAGCAGGGCGAGATAGGCCGGCGCGCCATGGCCGGAGACAACCTCGTCATAGATCAGGCCGAGCCCCGGCAGGTTTTCGCGCGCCCAGCGGGCGAAGGGCAAGGTGATCTCGCCGAAGCGCGCCGCGCCCTCCAGCGAGGGCGTGCGCCCGCCCTGCCCGTACCAGGCATTGCCGAGGATGACGGTGAGCCCCGCCGCCAGCATGTTGATGGCGACGCCGGAGACGATCTGGTTGCCGCGCCAGGTGATGGCGGCGAAGCCATGGACCAGCGCCAGCGCCAAGGCGGCGAGGACACCGGCGCCAAGTCCGACCCAGGCCGAGCCGGAGACGAAGGCCGCGACCGCCGAGGCGAAGGCGGCGATCAGCATCTTGCCTTCGAGGCCGATATCGACGACGCCAGCCCGCTCCGACCACAAGCCCGCCATGGCCGCGCAGATCAGCGGGATCGACAGGCGGATCGTCGAATCGAGGATGACGGCGATGAGCTGGAGCAGGTCCATCAGGCCGCTCCCCGGCTGGTGCGCAGCACAACCGCGACGAGCCGGCGGAAGAGCCCGTCCAACGCCCCGGCGAAGAGGACGAGCACGCCGCCGATGACCACGACCATGTCGCGAGTGATCGCCGGCTTGTCGAAGGAAAGCTCGGCGCCGCCCTGGTAGAGCACGCCGAAGAGCAGGGCGGCGAGGCCGACCCCGGCCGGGTGGCCACGCCCCATCAGCGCGACAGCGATGCCGACGAAGCCGTAGCCGGCGGTGAAATCGAGCACGAGCCGGTGCTGGACGCCAAGCGCCTCATTGACCGCGAGCCCGCCGGCCAGTGCACCCGAGATCGCCATCGCGATCATGGTCACAGTGGCGGGCGATATGCCGGCATAGGCGGCAGCACGCGGATTGGCGCCGACGGTGCGGATCGCATAGCCCAGCCGCGTGCGCCAGATCAGCAGCCAGACGGCGACGAGCGCCATCAGGGCGAGGAAGAAGGCGCTGTTCAATGGAGTCGAGGGCAGTTTCAGGCCGAGCGGCGCGAGCAACTGATGCATCGGCGTCAGGATGGCGCCGGCCGGGAAATCCGGCGTCTCGGGCTGCATCGAGCCGGGTTTGCCGATAACCTCGCGCAAGAGATAGACGATCAGCGCCGCGGCGACGAAATTCAGCATGATCGTGGTGATGACGACATGACTGCCGCGCTTGGCCTGGAGCCAGCCGGGAATGAAGGCCCAGAGCGCGCCGCCCGCCGCCGCTCCCAGGATCGCGAAGGGCGCGGCGAGGAAGCCGGGCAGCGTGGGAAGCGCGAGGCAGACGATCGCCATGGCGATGCCGGCAACCGTCGCCTGCCCCTCGCCGCCGATATTGAACAGGCCGGCATGGAAGGCGACGGCGACCGCGAGCCCGGTGAAGATGAAATTCGTGGCATAATAGAGCGTGAAGCCGATGCCCTCGGTGCTGCCGAGCGCGCCTCGCAGCAACAGGGCGGTCGCCTCCAGCGGGTTCTCGCCGATTCCAATGACGACGAGCCCGGCGACGAGCAAGGCCGCCGCGACCGAGACAAGCGGGACGAGGGCGGTGTCGGCCCAGCGGGGGAGTTCGACGGGGGCAGCGCTCATAGGGGCTCCGTCATGCTCGCCCTTGTGGCGAGCATCCACGTCTCGAACACAGCCTTCGACCGGCGAAGACGTGGATGGTCGGGACAAGCCCGACCATGACAAGAGGCATGCCGCGCAAGATGCCGCATCACGCAGCCTCGTCTGTCACGCCGGCCATCAGCAGGCCGAGATCGCGCTCGTCAGCCGCCTCGGCGACGCGCTCGCCGGTGATCCGGCCGCCGCATAGCGCGATGATCCGGTCGGATAGCGCCATCACCTCTTCAAGCTCGACCGAGACGAGCAGGATCGCGACGCCTTGATCGCGCAACGCCACCAGCCGGCGATGGATGAACTCGATCGCGCCGATATCGACGCCGCGCGTCGGCTGTCCGACGAGCAGCACCTTCGGGCCGCGCTCGATCTCGCGAGCAAGCACGATCTTCTGCTGATTGCCGCCCGAGAACTTCGCCGTCTTCAGCGC
>JAEWKP010000366.1 GCA_023393655.1 Pseudomonadota bacterium
CCGAGCCTTCCGTGAACTCGCGCTTGTGGCAGTCCATGCAGCGATTGGTGTTGAGGGTGAGCTGGTAGCCGTCGATCGCATGCGGGATCACCGGCGGCTGCTCCGGATAGTTCCGCATCCGCCGGACATCATCGACAACCGGCCGGCCGAGCGCCGGTACGCGTTCGAGCGCCATCGGATCGGCGGTGCCGGTCAGGCGCGGCACAATCCTGATTGGGCCGCCCTCCTGCGAGACGGCAGCGCCGAAGGCGAGGACGAGGCCGGCCGCGAGGGCAGCCCCGAGCAAGGTCCGCGAGCGCATCAGCCCGAGACCGGAACGATCTTGACCGCGCATTTCTTGAAATCCGTCTGCTTGGAGATGGGATCGGTGGCGTCGAGCGTCGTCTTGTTGATGAGCTGGCTGGCGTCGAACCAGGGCACGAAGACCACGCCGGGCGGCATGCGGTTGCGCCCGCGCGTCTCGACACGGGTGCGCATCTCGCCGCGGCGCGAGACCACGGTGATCTCGGCGCCCTGGTTGAGCCCGCGCTTGCGGGCATCCTCGGGATGCATGAAGCAGCGAGCGCCCGGGAAGGCCTTGTAGAGCTCCGGCACGCGCATCGTCATCGAGCCGGAATGCCAGTGCTCCAGCACGCGGCCGGTCACGAGCCAGAGGTCGTATTCGGTGTCGGGCGATTCCGCCGGCGGCTCGTAGGGCACCGCGATGATCCGGGCCTTGCCGTCCTTGTTGCCGTAGAACTCGACGCCCCTGCCCGGTTTCACATAGGGGTCGAGCCCCTCGCGATAGCGCCAGAGCGTCTCCTTGCCGTTGACCACCGGCCAGCGCAGGCCACGGACCTGATGGTAGAGGTCGTAGGGCCCGAGATCATGGCCATGGCCGCGGCCGAAGGCGGCATATTCCTCGAACAGCCCCTTCTGGGCGTAGAAGCCGAAGGCCTTCGCTTCCCGGTTCTCATAGCCCGGATCGATCTCGGAGACATCGAACTTGTCGACATTGCCGTTGCGATAGAGCACGTCGAACAGGGTCTTGCCCCTGTAGTTCGGGTTGGCGTCGAGGATTTCCTTCGGCCAGACTTCGTCGGTGGTGAAGCGCTTCGAGAACTCCATGAGCTGCCAGAGATCGGAGCGCGCCTCGCCCGGCGCGTTCACGAGCTGGTGCCAGACATGGGTGCGCCGTTCGGCATTGCCGTAGGCGCCCTCCTTCTCGACCCACATCGCGGCAGGCAGGATCAGGTCGGCGGCCAGCGTCGTCACCGTCGGATAGGCATCGGAAACGACGATGAAATTGTCGGGGTTGCGATAGCCCGGATAGGCCTCGTTGGTGTTGTTCGGCGAGGCCTGGAGGTTGTTGTTGACCTGGATCCAGTAGAAATTCAGCTTGCCGTCCTTGAGCATCCGGTCCTGCTCGACGGCGTGATAGCCGGGCTTTTCCGGGATGATCCCGTTCGGGATGCGCCAGATCTCCTCGGCATGCTTGCGGTGCTCGGGATTGGTCACGACCATGTCGGCCGGCAGGCGATGGGCGAAGGTGCCGACCTCGCGCGCCGTCCCGCAGGCCGAGGGCTGGCCGGTCAGCGAGAACGGGCTGTTGCCGGGCTCGGAGATCTTACCTGTCAGCAGGTGCAGGTTGTAGACGAGCTGGTTCGCCCAGACGCCGCGCACATGCTGGTTGAAGCCCATCGTCCAGAACGAGGTGACCTTGCGCTTGGGGTCGGCATAGAGCTCGGCGAGCTGCTGCAGGAAGCCGGGTTCGACGCCAGTCAGGGCCGAGACCTTCTCCAGCGTGTAGTCCTTCACGAAGGCGGCATAGGCATCGAAATCGATCGGCGTCGTCGCCGTGACATCCTCCGCCTTGCGCGCCTTGAGCTCGCGCGGATCGTCGGGGCGCAGGCCGTAGCCGATCTCGGTCGCGCCCTTCACGAAGGTCGTGTGCTTGCCGACGAAGTCCTTGTTCACCCGGCCGGTCGTGATGATGTGGTTGGCGATGTAGTTGAGGATCGCGAGATCGGTGCCCGGTTTGAACACGATCGGGATGTCGGCCAGGTCCGAGCTGCGATGGGTATAGGTCGAGAGCACCGCGACCTTCACATGCGGCTGGCCGAGCCGGCGGTCGGTCACCCGCGTCCACAGGATCGGGTGCATCTCCGCCATGTTCGAGCCCCAGAGCACGAAGGCGTCGGCATGCTCGAAATCGTCGTAGCAGCCCATCGGCTCGTCCATGCCGAAGGTGCGCATGAAGGCGTAGGCCGCGGATGCCATGCAGTGGCGGGCATTCGGGTCGAGATTGTTGGAGCGGAAGCCGGCCCGCATCAGCTTGGTCGCGGCATAGCCCTCGAAGATCGTCCACTGGCCCGAGCCGAACATGCCGAGCGCGGTCGGCCCCTTCGCTTTCAGCGTCTCCTTGGCCTTGGCGGCCATGGTGTCGAAGGCCTCGTCCCAGGAGACCGGGGTGAACTCGCCGTCCTTGGCATAGACGCCGTTCTTCTTGCGCAGCAGCGGCTGGGTCAGCCGATCGTTGCCGTACATGATCTTGGAGAGGAAATAGCCCTTGATGCAGTTCAGGCCGCGATTGACGTCGGCCTTCATGTCGCCATGGGTGGCGATGACCTTGCCTTCCTTGACGCCGACCATGACGCCGCAGCCGGTGCCGCAGAACCGGCACGGCGCCTTCGACCATTTGATCTGCAGGCTGTCGACGCCGCCGGTCACGGGCTGGGCCTCGGCCGGCACGCTCATATTGGCAGCGAGCGCGGCGACGCCGGCCGCCTGCGCCTTCAGCATCTCGCGACGGGACAGGGTCATGGGATCACTCCGGGGTCGTCGAGGGTTTCGAGGTCTTCGATCTGCTCGAACACCATGTTGGCCGAAAGCACGCCGTCGATCAGGCTGATGGCGGCCAGCCGGTCGCCGATCACGCCGGTGCTGGAGCCCTCCAGCACGATGACGATCTTGCCGTTCTCGACGCGATGGATCTCGGTCTCGGGAAGCTCGGCGATGCGCGCGAGCACGGCCTCGACCTTGGCCGGCAGGGCGGAGACGACGGCGCTCGAAATATGATGGAAACGCTGGCGCGGGCGCTCAAGCATGGGCGGTCTCCGGCAGACGCGCACCAGCCGCGATGGCCTGTGCCGGGCAGGCGGCGATGCAGGCGCCGCAACCGTTGCAGCGGTCGCTCGCGATCTCCGGCAAAGCCGGGCCGCCGAGCCGTGGCCGGAAACGGATCGCGCTCTCCGGGCAGGTATCGCCGCAACTCTGGCAGACGGTACCACGCCCGGCGAAGCAACCGGCACCGATCGCCGCGAAATGGTCGAAGGCCGGCAGCAGGCGATCGAAGACCGGCTCGGGGCAGGCCTCCGCGCAAGCAGCGCAGAAGCTGCACTCGCTCTCGGCAAAGCTCAGGACTGGCCGGCCGCCGGCGTCCAGCGCGATGATGTGCTGCGGACAGGCCGGCACGCAGGCGCCGCAAGCAGTGCACGCTGCCGCGACCGAAGCCGCGCGCGACCACGGCGGGCGCACGCCTTCTGGCTGCGGCTGCGCGGAGCGGCCGGTCAGGAAACGACGCCGCCCGGTATCAATGGCATTCTCGCCCATGCCCGCCTCCTCAACGCGGAGGCCCGGGTGGACCGAGGACGAGCTGGGACATCCAGACGAGGAAGCCGTAACCGCCAACGATACCAACCGCCACAACCGGCCAGATCAGCACGGCCAGCGTCAGGAAGGCGAGGAGTTCGGCACGACGTGTCGGCTTCTCGGGCGCGGCCTCCGGGCCGCCCGTCTTCGCGGTCTCGATCGTCATCTCCACCCTTTCGGCCGGCCGCATATCGCACCGGCTCGTGTTGAGAGATTGACTAAAGAGAATATGGATTCCGGGGTGCTGTCCATGTCAAGGACCACCCTGGGCTGCTCTTTCGCAGCCGTCTTTGACATAGCGCAAACAAGGCCCGCCGAATGCAACCTATCCGGCTCTGGTGGCCCTGGTATTGCTTATCTTGCAACGCTCCGTAGTGGGCATCGCCTTCCCCGGCGGGGGACCGTGCCGCACTTGAACGCGACCATCGATTGCAGTCTTATCCGGTGCTGCGCCCCGACGGATCGGGCATCGCAAGTGCCCCTGAGACCGTTCGAAGGAAAGACTGTCACGTGGGAATGGATCGCAGCGTGCTGCGCAGCGTCCCGCTGTTCGCCGCGATAAGCGACGACCAGCTCGACCGCATGACGGCGCAGGCCAGCGCACGGCGGGTCCCCCAGGGCGAGGCCGTCTTCGAGCAGGGCGAAGCAGCCAAGGCCTTCTATCTGCTGCTGCATGGCCGGCTGAAGGTGACGCAGGTTACGCGCGACGGCCAGCAGATCATCGTGCGCATCGTCCATCCGGGCGACTTGTTCGGCTTCACGCGGGCGCTCGGCCGCAGCGACTATCCGGGCACTGCAACGGCAGCGGTCGACAGCCTGGTCGCGAGCTGGCCAACCGAATCCTGGGACGTCTTCGTAGCCGACAATCCGCATCTGGCGATGAACGCGATCCGCACCGTCGGCCAGCGGCTGGACGAGGCCCATACCCGCATCCGCGAGATGTCGACCCAGGAGGTCGAGCGGCGTGTGGCTCATGCCGTGCTCAGGCTGGTCGAACAGGCTGGCACGCGCGTGGCGGCCGGCATGCGCGTCGACTTCCCGATCTCGCGGCGCGACCTCGCCGAGATGACCGGCACGACGCTGCACACGGTCTCCCGCATCCTCAGCGCCTGGGAGACGCAAGGACTGGTCGAGGGCGGGCGCCAGAAGCTCGTCGTCTGCGACGCGCCCGCCCTGAAGCGGCTGGCCGAAAACGCCGGCTGATCAGGCCCCGGCCGGCGACCAGTCGTAGAGATGGATCAGCTTCGGATCGTCGGCATGCTCGATCAGCATCCGGCGGACGCGATCCTGCCAGAGCGCGGCGAAGCTCTCGAGCCCCGCCTCATCCGCCTCCCCGGCCACGGCCTGCGGCATCACTTCGCCCATTGCCGCCGCGTGCGGCACCGCGCCGGTATCGATATCGACGCCGACCCCGGCGCCGGTATCGCGGCGGCGCAACGCCATCGTGCCTTCGATATCGGCGCCGAATTGCAGGAGATTGCGCCGGCAGAAGCGCTGCGCGGATCCGATCCCACCGAAGCCGGTCTCGGGCGCTGCCCCGGTCAGGAGGGTCGCGACCGAGGCCAGGACGCCGGTCGTGCCCTGGTCGCGCGCGCCGCGCATGAAGACCTCGATGCCACCGCGCTCCGGCATCTCCTCGTCATGGAGATAGGCGAGCCCGTTGATCACCATGAGATAGGCGCCGGCCACCGCCGGGCAGGAATGGCCGGCCAGCCGCACCGCATCCTCGTAGCCATATTCGAGGATGCCGCCTTCGCTCGTCCCCAGGAAGGCGGAGAGCGGGTCGCGGACCTTGAGGCGCGGCGCGTCGGTGAAGAAGGACGGGAAATTCATCGCGCTCCCTTCGAGCAAGGGGCAACCGCGTCGCGGCTTTGCCCCGGAATGACGTCATCTTGCGAAAACGACGACGCCTCAGGTCGGTTGCCGGGCAAGGCCGAAGCGGCCCGGATCGGCCAGCAGATCAGTCAGGGAATAGCGATCGAGTTCGCCGAGGAAGGCTTCCATCGCATCGCTCAGGATGCCGCGCCAGCGATCCCCGCGTAGGGCCGAGCGCCCCTCCGCCTCACCGAAGCACTCGACGATTGCGAAGGCCGGCTCCGTCGCCCGGATCAGCATGCCCAGCGAGATTTCGGCCGGTGCCCGCGCCAGCATCAGGCCGCCTGCACGGCCGCGCACGCCCTTGAGGAAATCCTGCCGAACCAGGAGATTGGCGACCTTCATCAGATGGGTCCGCGAAATGTCATGGGCGGTCGCGGCCTCCTCGACCGTGACCAGCCGCTCGGGATGCGCCGCCGCGAAGACCAGCAGCCTCAGCGCATATTCGCTGAACTGGGTCAGGCGCATGCACCCCGCCTCTGGAGGCAGGCACCCCCGTGTTGGCCAGCATCTGGAAGGAGCACCATCCGACAGTCCTGTTCACGGCGCGGTGAGTCCCCTCGCCCAGGGCATCACCCTTCTGGAGCACGACACGGTGCATCTCCGGCGCCTCAATACGGCAATCCGGCTGCGCACGCATCAACAGATCCGCTCCCTTGCCCATCTCAGGCCGGCTCACCGGCGGGGGCAGCCTTCGACCCGAGCTTCGCCCCTGTCAGGACACGCCAGTAGCTCACTGCGAAACCGAGGAAGGCCAGCGACCAGCACAGCCCGGCGACATGGAGCAGCGGGGTCGAGCCATGGCCGAGCGCCGAGCAGATGCGGGCGACGCTGCCGATCACGATCAGGATGTAGCAGCCTTGCGTCGCCGCAGTCGCAACGAGCGGGCGTCCGGTATGGCCGAGGCTGGCCCGCGACATCACCGCCAGCGTCACGGTGCCGAAGGCGCCGGCGGTCCAGGCATGCAGGCCGGCACCGGGGCCGACCAGCCCGAAGCTCGCGGCGGCCGAGAGTGCAAAACCCAGCGGCACGAAGGCATAGCCGACATGCAGGATCACGAGCAGCGGATTGCGCCAGGTGCGATCGCCCGCCCAGCGCGCGAGCCTCACGGCATGGAGCGCGGCGCAAAGGGCCAGCGCGATGCCGCTCGCAAGCGTATCCGGCAGAGCAACCCAGAGGCCGAGCGCGAACGCGCTCACCGCCAGCACGGCCTTGTCATAGCCTCCGAACGGGATCGGCAGGCGCCCTGCCCCGCGCGGCGCCAGCCAGTTGCGGGTGAAGCTTGGTACGATCCGCCCCGCGATCAGACCGACCAGCATCAGCACGGTGGCGATGGCGAAGCGCCGGGCATGGTCGGCCCCGCCCGTCAGCGCCGCTTCGAGGTGGAAAGCGAGATTGACCGCGAGCAGCAGGCCGATCAGCACGACGACCTTGAGGTTGCGCCAGTTGCGGCCGGCGACGACCTCGCGTGCAGCCGCACCAGCCAGCAGGATGAGGAAGAGCGCATCGATCGCCATCGCAAGACGCCATCCGATCAAGGTCGACATCGCGACCGCGATACGGCCGGCGATCCAGGCGAGAACCAGCACGAGCAGCGGCGTGCCCTGCACGGGCAATCGGCCGGTCCAGTTGGGAATGGCGGTCAGCAGGAAGCCGCCGATCGCCGCCGCCTGATAGCCGAAGAGCATTTCATGGATATGCCAATCCACCGGGGCGAAAGCCGTGGGGATGGCGAGATGGCCGGTGACGAAGCCGAGCCAGGCCAGGATCGTCAGCCCGGCCTGCAGCGCAGCCAGCAGGAAGAGCGGCCGGAAGCCGTAGGACAACAACGCAGGCCCCTCATAGGCCCTGAGCCTCGGAATGGGCGCCATGCCGGCTTCTCCTGACGTGACCGGGCGCAGCGGATCGTTTCGCGCCAAGCCTCGCTATGTCGCAACCTTAGCCGTTAGGCAGATCGCCAATTTGCGAAAACGCAAATTCAAGGTGGATCGCTAAAAGCACCACGTGGTTCGGAGTCGTATCGACGGTTTCTACCGCTCCTCGATGGCGAGTACGGCGAAGGTCGCAAGCCAGTGCTCGCCCATATAATCGCCCGCGATATGCGGCAGCCCGGCTTCGAGATGCAGCCTAGCAGTATCTGCGATGACCGGGCGCCGCACATCCCATTCCGGCAGGGCTGCGGCCAGTGCGCTCCAGCACCAGGCCCGGCTGAGATTGAGCCCGTCGAGATGCGCGATCTTGCCATCGCTCCGGTCGGTCACGGTCGCCGGCCTGAACAGGATCGCGGGCTCGCCCTGCGCGATGCGCGGCAGGAAGCGCTCGAACCAGGGCAGGAACTGGTCCGCCGGCAGCAGGCGGCGCATGCATTCCGCCTCGATCAGCGCCGAGGACTGGAAGTCGTCGCCGCTCGGCTCGCCCCAGGCCGGGCAATCCGCGTCGGCGCCATACCAGCGCAAGCCCGTCTCGCGCAGCAGCGTCAGGAAGGCGCGGTCCCCGGTCGCATCCGCATAATCGGCGGCCATGCGCAGTCCGAAAGCGGTGTTGAAATGCGTGCCCACCCGCACTGGATAGGTCGCGATCGGCAGGAAGTCGCGGAAGCGCTGGGCGAAAGCCTCGGCGAGCGGCGCCAGAGCCCGGCTCCAGCGCCCGTCTCCGAGCCCCTTCAGTTCGGCGGCGAGCTTCAGAAGCCAGCCCCAGCCGTAAGGCCGTTTGAAACCACGCGCCGTCGGCTGGGCGAGATAGGCGCATTCGACCGCGATCTTCTCCGGGACGAGCTGTTCGTCGAACAATGCGACGATCTCGGCGGCGGCTTCCATCTTCGGATGGCGCCGCAGCAGGCGGGCCAGCATCCAGTAGCTGTGCACGCAGGAATGCCAGTCATAGCTGCCGTAGAACACCGGATGGAGAGCGCGCGGCGTCCGCGCATCCTGTGCCCCGGCCAGCGTATGGTCCGGCTTGTTCGGATACTCGCGGCGGACATGGCCGAGCGCGATCCCGGCGAAGCGCTGCGCGATCTCTTCGGTGAGCGATGGGGCGGTCATGGCGTGGCTTGTCTCCGATGCCGCGCAACCTACCAGCGATTCGGCCGCCGCAAAGTGCCGTGCGCCATCGAGGTGCAACCCCGCCATCTCCTCTCGTCGGGTTCCTTCACCGCTCCGGTCTGGTCTAACAAGGCTGGCGCGCTCCACGCTGAGGTCGATCGGCTCGGTAGCGTCGCCAACCATTTGCCCGAGGGAAAACGCCGTGGACCTGCCTGCCAACGCCTTCAAGGCCGCGCTCAAGCGCGGGGAGCTTCAGATCGGGCTGTGGAGCAGCCTGTGCAGCCCGATCGTCTCCGAAATCATCAGCCAGAGCGGCTTCGACTGGATCCTGGTCGACACCGAGCATTCCCCCAACGAACCGCCCGACGTTCTCGCTCAGCTCCAGGCCCTGAAGGGCGGCACCGCGACCCCGATCGTGCGCCCGGCCTGGAACGACGCCGTGCTGCTCAAGCGCCTGCTCGATATCGGCGTGCAGGCCGTGCTCGTGCCCTTCGTCCAGAATGCCGAGGAGGCCGCGAAGGCCGTCGCCGCCTGCCGCTATCCACCCGCCGGCATCCGCGGCATCACGGTCAGCGGCCGCGGCAGCCACTACGGACGCGTGCAAAACTACCTGAAGCGTGCCGATGGCGAGATCTGCGTGCTGGTGCAGGTCGAGACCGGCGAGGCGCTCAGCCGGATCGAGGAGATCGCCTCGGTCGATGGCGTCGACGGCGTCTTCATCGGCCCGGCCGATCTCTCGGCCTCGCTCGGCCATATCGGCAATCCCGGACACCCCGAAGTCCAGGCCGCGATCCAGGATGCGGTGAAGCGCCTGACCGCGCTCGGCAAGCCGGCCGGCATCCTGACGCCGTCGGAGGCCGATGCGCGCCGCTATATCGAATGGGGCTATCGCTTCGTTGCCGTCGGCTCCGATCTCGGCCTGATGACCAAGCACGCGGACGCGCTGGCCAAGGCTTTCGCCCCGCAGCGCTGATCGGCCTCACAACCGGAACTTCTCCGTCATGGTCGGGCTTGTCCCGACCATCCACGTCTTCCCTTGTCGAGACCAGAGTTCAAGCCATGGATGCTCGCCACAAGGGCGAGCATGACGGCCGAGAGCCTCACTCGATCTTGACGTTCGCCTTCTGCGCGACCTCGGCCCAGCGCTTGGTCTCGGAGGCGATATGGGCAGTGAACTGCTCCTGGCTCGACCCGACCGGATCGACGCCGAGCTTCTTGAGCTGTTCGATCACCGCCGGCTCCTTCATGATCGCCTGCGTCTCCGCCGAGAGCTTGGCCACGATCTCCTTAGGCACCGCCGACGGCGCGAAGAAGCCGTGCCATGAGCTGGCATCGTAGCCCGGAATGAACTCCGACAGCGCCGGCAGGTCCGGGGCGACCGCGAGTCGCTTCGGCGTCGCGGTGGCGAGCGCGCGGATCTTGCCCGCCTGCACATGCGGCCAGGCGATGGTGATGTTGTCGAAGGTGATCTGGATCTGGCCGGAGAGCAGGTCCTGCGTCACCTGCCCGCTCGACCGATAGGGCACATGCACCATGTCGGTCCCGGTCGAGACCTTGAACAGCTCGGCCGCCATATGGGTCGATGTGCCCGCCCCCGACGAACCGAAGGAGTACTTGCCGGGGTTCTTCTTCAGGAGTTCGATCAGCTCCGGCACGGTCTTGGCCGGAAGGTCGATATTGACCATCAGGATGTTCGGCACGCTCGCCACCTGCGAGATCGGCGCGAAATCCTTGATGTGGTCGAAGGGCAGCCGGGCATAGACGGCCGGGTTGATCGCATGGCTCGACACCGTGCCCATGGTCAGCGTGTAGCCGTCGGCCGGGGCACGCGCCACGGCAGCGACCCCGGTATTGCCGCCCGCACCGGGCCGGTTTTCGACGATGAACTTGCCGCCGAGGCGCTGGCCCAGCCGATCGGCCAGGATGCGCCCGAGCAGGTCGGTGGTGCCGCCGGCCGCGAAGGGGACGACGATGGTGACGACCTTGCTGCCGGGATAGTCGCCCTGCGCGAAGGCGGGGCCTGCCGCGGCAAGACAGGCGGCGGCGATGACGGTCCTGCGTGTAATGCTCATCGGTTCGTTCCTCCCGTTGCGGCCAATCCGCTCGCACCTCGTGGCGGGCGCTTGCCTCCGAGCGATAGCACAGGATTGCGAGTTTGAAATCTGAAATTTCAGATTGCCGCACCGATCGCTTTGTGCTGTCTTGATGGATCATGGCGCAAGGTCGACCACCGCGACGAGGCGGTTTCGGCAGCGCGCCGCGGAAGAAACATGTTGCAGCCTGCCATAGAACCTGTCGCTCCCGATCTGCTGCGCTCGCTGCGCGAGCATGTCCATGAGCGCCTGCGCCGCGCCATCGTCGCCGGGCGCTTCCACGATGGCGAGCGGCTGAACGAACGCCATCTCGCCGAGATGCTGGGTGTCAGCACCACCCCGGTGAAGGACGCGATCCGCAAGCTGGAAAGCGAGGGGCTGGTCAGGACCGAGGCGCGCCGCGGCGTCTTCGTCGAATTCTCGCCCCGCCAGGCTCTGGAAATGGCGCTCGGCCGCGCCGCGCTCGAAAGCGTCATGGCCCATATCGCGGCGAACCATCTGACGAAGCTCGGCGCGGTCGAACTCGGCAAGCTCATCGCCCAGATGGAACAAGCGACCGAACACAGCGACCTCGAAGACCTCGTGGCGCTGAACGAGGCCTATCACCGTGCGATCCATCGGATCTCCGGCTGCACCTATCTGGAACGCCGGCTCGACGGCCAGCGCATGTACGACCATGCCCAGCGCATCGCCCTGCATTCGCAAGCCGACGAGCGCCGCCGCGGCCTCGAGGAACATCGGGAGATCTACGAGGCGCTCCTGGCGCGCGATCCCGCGCGCGCCGAACTCAGGATGCGCCGTCACATCGTCCGCTCGGCGAAGGCCCATGTCAGGCTGGTTTTCGGCGCGGATGCGGAGGGACTGGACTATGACGAATGACAAGGTCCGCCGCGCGCTGCGCGGCATTTCGGGCGTCCACGTCACCGCCTGGCAAGCGGATGGCGAGGCCGACTGGGCGCTGACCGGCCGGATCGTCCGGCGCATCGCCGAGGCCGGCATCCACAACATCGTCTCGGCCGGCAATACCGGCGAGTTCTACCCGATGACGACGGCCGAGGTGGAGCGCTCGCACGCCACCGCCGCCGAAGCCGCCGCCGGTAAGGCGCTGGTCACGGCCGGCATCGGCCGTTCGCTGCGCGAGGCCGTGGCGACCGGCAAGCTCGCTGCAAAGGCCGGCTGCGACGCCGCGATGGTGCATCACCCGCTCGACCCCTTCGCCGCGCCGCAGTCCCAGGCCGACTACATCCTCGCCATCGCCGAGGCGCTGCCGATCCCGCTGGTCGCCTATATCCGCTCGGACGCGATCGGCGTGAAGGACCTGATCCGCGTCGCGACCCACGCAAACGTCGCCGGCGTGAAGTTCGCGTCCTCCAACATGATGCTGCTCGCCGATTGCGTGCGCGAGACGGAAGGCTCCTCCGCCAACTGGATCTGTGGCCTCGCCGAGGGCTGGGCCGCGCCCTTCCATGCGCTCGGCGCCCGCGGTTTCACCTCGGGGCTGATCAATGTCGCGCCGGAGCGCTCGCTCGCCGTCTGGTGTGCGCTGGAAGCCGGCGACTACGACACGGCGCGGCGCGAGGTCGACGCCATCGCCGGCTTCGAGAAGCTGCGCACGAAGTACGGCAACGGCGCCAATGTCACCGTGGTGAAGGAGGCGCTCGGCCTGCTCGGCACCGATGTCGGCCCGGTCCGCCTCCCCGGCCTGCCCGAGCTGAACGAGGCCGAGCGGGCGGAATTGCGCGGCATCGTGTCGAGCTGGGGTGCGGTGAAGGCGGCTGCCGAGTGACAGGCTCCCATTCTCGGGCTTAGCCTGGCGCGAGCCCGAGAACCCCATGTCAAGATGATACTGGTTTCCGTGAGGGTCGGATCAGGCCCGATCGCGCCTCCGAAACCGCTTAGAACGACAAGAATTCGAGGAAACGCCCATGTCCGCCCGCCCCCGGAAGACGCCCGAGACCCTGCGTAGCTGGCGCTGGTTCGGGGCGAGCGACCTGCGCTCCTTCGGGCATCGCTCGCGAGCCTTGCAGATGGGCTTCGGCCATGAGGAGTTCATGGGCAAGCCGATCATCGGCATCATCAACACCTGGTCCGAGATCAACCCCTGCCACACCCATCTGCGCGATCGGGCGGAGGCGGTGAAGCGCGCGGTCTGGGCGGCCGGCGGCTTCCCGATCGAAATCCCCGTCATGTCGGTTTCCGAGCAATATCAGAAGCCTACGACGATGCTCTATCGCAACTTCCTGGCGATGGAGACCGAGGAATCGATCCGCTCCCACCCGCTCGACGGCGCCGTCCTGCTCGGCGGCTGCGACAAGTCCACGCCGGCCCTGATCATGGGCGCCTGCAGCGCCGGCCTGCCCTTCATCTTCGTGCCAGCCGGGCCGATGTTGCGCGGCAACTGGGCCGGCAAGGTTCTCGGCTCTGGCGCCGACGTCTGGAAATACTGGGCCGAGAAGGAAGCCGGCAACATCACCGATAGTGACTGGAAGGACATGGAGAGCGGCATCGCCCGCTCCTATGGCACCTGCATGGTGATGGGCACCGCCGCGACGATGATGAGCCATGCCGAGGTGCTCGGCCTCACCTTGCCCGGCGCCTCCGCCATCCCCGCCGCCGACGCCGCCCACCCCCGCATGGCTGCGATGGCGGGCAAGCGCATCGTCGAGATGGTCTGGGAGGACCTGACGCCCGACCAGATCCTGACCCGGAAGAGCTTCGAGAACGCGCTGACCGTGCATATGGCCGTCGCCGGCTCGACCAATGCGATCATCCATCTCGTCGCCATGGCCGGCCGTGCCGGCGTGCCGCTGACGCCGGATGATTTCGACGCCTTCTCGCGCAACGTGCCCGTCATCGCGAACCTGCGCCCCTCCGGCGATTTCCTGATGGAGGATTTCTTCTATGCCGGCGGCCTGCCAGCCCTGCTGAAGCAGCTCGAAAGCAAGCTCCACACCGATGCGATGACGGTGACCGGCAAGTCGATCGCCGAGACCATCGCGCTCGCCCAGGTCTATGACGACAACGTCATCCGCCCGCTCGACAAGCCGGTCTCGACCGCGAACGGCCTCGCCGTGCTCAAGGGCAACCTTGCCCCCGACGGCTGCGTCATCAAGCCCTCCGCCGCCGAGCCGCGCCTGCTCAGGCATTCCGGCCCGGCGCTGGTCTTCGAGCATTACGACGCGATGATGCAGGCCGTGAACGACGAGAACCTCGACGTCACCGCAGACCACATCATGGTGCTCAAGAATTGCGGCCCGGTCGGCGGGCCCGGCATGCCGGAATGGGGCATGCTGCCGATCCCGAAGAAACTCTTGAAGCAGGGCGTGCGCGACATGCTGCGCATCTCGGACGCCCGCATGTCCGGCACCAGCTACGGCGCCTGCATCCTGCATGTCGCGCCGGAGGCCTATATCAAGGGCCCGCTCGCGGCTGTACGGACCGGCGACATCATCAGCGTTGATGTCGAGGCGCGCAGCATCTCGGTCAATCTCACCGAGGCCGAGATCGCCGCCCGCCTCGCCGTCTGGACGCCACCCAACCGCGACTATCCTCGCGGCTGGGGCAAGATGTCGGCAGCCCATATCCGCCAGGCCGACAAGGGCTGCGATTTCGATTATCTGGAGGGGACGGCGAAGGTGCCGGAGCCCGAGATCCACTGATGCAGGATATCCGCGACATCGAGCGCGTCGCCATCATCGGCGCCGGGCTGATCGGCAGTTCCTGGGCGGCGCTGGCCATGGGCCATGGCCTGAACGTTTCAGCCTACGATCCCGCGCCCGGCGCGGAGGAGAAATTCCGCCACGCGGTCGAGCGGGCGCGCGAGCAGCTCGCCCAGCTCGGTCTGGCCAATACCGGCCAGTATCAGTTCACGAATAATCTCGATGAAGCTCTGCAAGAGGTTGATTTCGTTCAGGAGAACGGCCCGGAAAACGAATCCGCCAAGCGCGCGCTGCTCTCGCGTCTCGATGCGGAGTTGCCGCCCGAGATCATCATCGCCAGCAGCACCTCGGCCCTGCTGCGCAGCGCCATCGTCGCCGATTGTCAGAACAAGCGCCGGGTGATCGTCGCCCATCCCTTCAACCCGCCGCATCTCGTGCCGCTGGTCGAGATCGTCGGCGAGGACGAGGCAATCGTCGCGCGCGCCGCCGCCTTCTATCGCAGCTTCGACCGGCGCCCGGTCGTCCTTCAGCGCGAGATGCCCGGCCATGTCGCGAACCGGCTGGCCTCGGCGCTCTATCGGGAGGCGGTTTACCTGGTCGAGCAGGGCGTCGCCAGCGTCGCCGAGATCGATGCCGCGCTCTGCAACGGCCCCGGCCTGCGCTGGGCCCTGATGGGGCCGCACATGACCTATCATCTCGGCGGCGGCGAAGGCGGCATCGCCGGCTATCTCGCCCATCTCGGACCGAGCCAGGTCCGGCGCTGGCAATCCCTCGGCGCGCCCTCCCTCGACGAAGATGTCCAGCAGCGGATCATCGAGGGCGTAGCGGAGGAAGCCGCGGGACGCACGATCGCCCAGCTCGAAGAGCGCCGCGACGAAGGGCTGCTGGCGCTGCTGCGCGCCCGCAAGCTTGTCAGCGAGTGACGCTCAGCCGAAGCGGCGCGGTCGCAGGCCGGCGTGGAACCAGTTGATCAGCGAATAGATGTCGTGAACCGGCAACCCGGTCGCCGCCTGCACATCGGCCGCATAGGGCGGCATGTTCGTGCATTCCAGCACGATGGCGCCGATATCGGGGTGCCCCGCGACGAGATCGAGCGCCGCCTGCACCACATCCTGCCGGGCGAGCTCGACATCCATGTCGTCCTTCTCGGCCTTGATCAGGACGCGGAAGAACTCGCGCCCGTTCTCCGTGCCGGTGACGGGCGTGTCGAGCGGCACCCCGGCTGCCTCCAGATGTTTCGGCGTCAAGGTCGCCGCCGAGACTGTGACGATGCCGACGCGCTTGCCGGGTGGCAGCGTCGCCTGCACCCAGGGCACCTGCATCAGGGACGAGGTCGCGACCGGCACGCCGACAGCCGCCGCGAGTTCGCGCTGGAAGAGCGAGAGGAAGCCGCAATTGGTGGTGATCGCCTCGGCGCCGAGCCGGACGAGATCGCGCGCCGCCTCGACGAAATCGGGCAGGAGCCCGGCAGCGCCCTTGAGCACGACCTTCTCGGGACTGGCCCCGCCAACGACGCGGTACAGCACCGGGAAAGGCCAGGTCGTGCCGTTGCCCATGTCGCCGGGAATCCGCGGGAAGCGCGCCTCCAGCATCAGGATGCCCAATGGAGCGCCGTAGATCGCCTTGCCGCCCCGTGCGATCCGCGTCGCCGCGGACGCTGTCGAAATCTCGGTCATCGAGCCTCCCATCTGCCGATATGTCGACAAGCTAGAGCATTTCCCGGCGAAATGGGCACCGGATTGCGTGTGAAAAATGCGCCTCTATGAAAGCCCGGAGAGCGGCGCGCGATTATCATTAAAAGCCGATGCAGCATCAAAGGCCTGGATCGCCGGATCCGGATGCCGGGAAAGCCCTGACAAAGAGAAAATTCACAAGGCCCGGCCCAAACTCTCGCCGCCGCCATTGCTTCGTCCATTTTGCATCGTCATAAGAACGGCTTCCGCCCCGCTTTCGCGCGCTTCCGCCGGCGCTGGTCCCGGTCTTGCCTGCCCGTCTCGCCGTTCGTCCGGAGCCCGGCCTTGATTCCATCGCTTGAAAAGCTTCGCCGCCTTGCCGTGTTCGCGGGCTGGGCCGCGCTGCTGGCGATCCTGTTCTCGACGCTGTCGCCGCTGGGAGTACGCCCGCATATTCCGCTGCTGGGGGCGGATATCGAGCGCTTCCTCGCCTTTTTCGCAGCCGGCGCGACCTTCGCCTTCGCCTATCCGCGACAGCGCTGGCTCGTATTGGCGGGCATCGTCGCCCTCGCCATCGGCCTCGAATGGCTCCAGACGCTGGAAAAGACCCGCCACGGCCTGCCGCATGATGCGATCGTGAAGATCGCCGGCGCAACACTCGGCAGCATCCTCTCCGCCACCTTCGACACGATGGCGCAGCGCTTCCGCAAGCCTGTCTGATTCATCCTGGCACAAGCTGTGCCGGCGCGCCGTCGGCACAGGCTTCGTTGTCCCCCAGAAAAGCCCTCACTCGCGCCAAACTGGCCCGCATCGCCACGGCATGCGCCTTGCCACTCTGCTCCCATCGTGCTCCAGACCGGCACATCGTGCCGCGACGGAACATGTGCAAGCGGGCGGGAGAGAGATGAGCGTCAATGATCTGAGCGATATGCCGCAGGCCCTGCCCGGCAATCATCTGGGCCTCTGGCGGCTTTGGCTCGGCCCGCTGACGGCGGCCTGCGATGCGGTGGTCGTCGCTGCCCTCGTCTATGCGGTCTCCTTCGCCTATCACCTTGGCGCGACCGGCCTGCCGGGCGTCGACCGCTCCACGCGGGAGCTGGCGGCAATGCTCGCGACGCTGTTCGTCTTCGTCAATCTGATGCGCGGGCGCTATCAGATCGCGAACTATCTCTCGACACAGGGGCAGGTGGGTTCCGCCTTCGCCGTCTGGAACATCACCCTCGTCGCCTTCCTGGCCCTGCTGTTCCTCGCCAAGATCGCGGACCACTATTCACGCATCGTGATGGTCGCGACCTATCTCGGCGGCATCCCCGTCCTCGCGCTGTCCCGCTCGGCCGTCGTCCGGCTGGTCGCCGCCGGCAGCCGGAGCGGACGGATCACCGCCGAGCGCGCCTTTCTGATCGGGCGGGAAGCGAACATCATGTCCTTCGTTTCACGGCACAAGCCCTGGCATATGGGCTTCGCCGTCACCGACGTCGCTTTCCTGAAATCGGGCGGCGAGACCGCGCTCGCCGCCGATCTCGCGGCGGCCGTGGCGAACTGCCGGATGACGCGACCGGACGCGGTTTTCATCGCCGTCCCCTTTTCCGAGCAGGAAGCCATCACGGCCTGCGTCGACGCCTTCATGAACCTGCCGGTCGCGATCCATCTCGCGCCCGAGCCGATCATGGAGCGCTTCGCCAATGCGCATGTCGTGCATACAGGCACGCTGTCGAGCCTGCGCCTGACGCGCCAGCCGCTCTCGACGGTGGAAGTCGCGGTCAAACGCGCCTTCGACATCATTGCCGCCTCCTGCGGCATCATCCTGACCTTGCCGCTGCTCCTCCTGATCGCGGTCCTGATCCGGCTCGATTCACCCGGCCCCGTGCTCTTCCGCCAGCGGCGCTACGGCTTCAATCAGCAGGCCTTCCGGATCTTCAAGTTCCGCACGATGACCACCACCGATGACGGCAAGGTGGTCGTTCAGGCCAAGCGCAACGATCCCCGGATCACGCGCCTCGGCCATCTGCTGCGGCGCTACAACCTCGACGAACTGCCGCAATTCCTGAACGTGCTCGCCGGCGACATGTCGCTCGTCGGCCCGCGCCCCCACGCGCTGGCGCATGATGTCGAGTTCGAGCGCAAGATCGCCAACTATGCCCGCCGCCACAATGTCAGGCCGGGCATCACCGGCTGGGCGCAGGTGAACGGCTTCCGCGGCGAGACCGATACCGACGCCAAAATGGCCGGGCGCGTCGCCTATGACCATTGGTATATCGACAACTGGTCGTTCTGGCTCGACATCCGCATCCTGCTCCGGACCGTCCTGAGCCGGAAGGCATTCGCCAACGCCCGCTGAATCATCGGGCCGAAAATGGCATGCGGTTTTCGGAAGAAGCCGATGCAGGATCAAAGGCCGGGATCATCCGGCCGGGACGGGGAGACGCGCGGGCCTCGCCTTGAAACGATACGGCCAATTTCAACGATGGCTGCCGTTGCGGCAACAAGTGCGCGGCAGCCCGATCCTGATCGGCGGACCGGCAGGCCGCATCGACGCCCGGTCAGGCGAAATGGCGCCATACGGCGCGGCCGAGCCAGAAGCCCCAGCCGGCAAGAAGCGCGATGACCAGCAGCGCCCCCCCGACGAGCAGGGAGCGGCCGATCAGGATGCTCGCGATGCTTTCGGAATTCGCCGGTTCATTGTCATTCGCCGCTTGCGGCCGCCGGCCGAAGCTGGGGGCGTGAACAGGTGCGGAAAACCGTTGCACGCGTTCGGGGCGCATGAACTCTCTCGTAAGGTTACGCAGGCGTTAAATACACCCGCATATCAATGATCCAATTCGCGACAAAATAAAAGCACAATATACGGGCTCTCCCCAATCGGCGCGCCAAGCACGTCGACTGTCGCCTAGCCGCCATATTGGGTGTCGGAGACCTGCTCCATCCAGTCGACGACCTTGCCATCCTGAACTTCCTGGATCGCGATATGCGTCATCGCCGTCGCCGGAGAAGCCCCGTGCCAATGCTTCTCCCCGGGCGGGAACCAAACCACGTCGCCGGGCCTGATCTCCATAATCGGACCGCCCCAGCATTGGGCACGCCCCAGCCCGGTCGTGACGATCACCGTCTGGCCGAGAGGATGCGTATGCCAGGCCGTGCGTGCACCCGGTTCGAAGGTGACGCTGGCACCCTGGACGCGCTCGGCCGCATGCGCATTGCAGAGCGGATCGATCCGGACCGCCCCGGTGAACCAGTCCGAGGGCCCCTTCCCGGAAGGCCGGGAGCCTGCGCGCGTGATGTCCAATGAATTGCTCCTCGCTCCGATCCCGTCTTTCGAGAAGCATGCCGCCGTCGCGGCCGGGAATCCAGTGCGATGAAGCCTCTGTCGCCGCCGCCTGCGTACCAGCAACCTTGCGAGCAGCCCTTGGGAAGCACACCAAAAAAAGCACCTCGGGATGGCACGCCTCACTCCGCCCTTCCCGCATTTACGCACTGCATCGTTCAAATGAAGGAAGCCAGGGGGAGATCCGACCTGCATCCATCGGGCAATGGCAAGAGATCGCCCTTCGTGGACCGCCTGGATCGCCGGCACGCTCCTGTCGGCCATCGCTGCGATCGGTCCGCCTGCAGCGGCCCTGGCGAAACAGCTCGCCTTCGTCGTCGGCAACGACGCCTATCAGGAAATCTCGCCGCTGAGCGCCGGCGTCAACGATGCACGGGCCATGAGCGCGGCGCTGAAGCGCGCCGGTTTCGAGATCGAGCTGGTCGAGAACGGCACGCAGCGCCAGATCAGCCGCGCGCTGGCCGCCATCGAGGGGCGCATCGCCCCCGGCGACACCGTGCTCTTCCACTATTCCGGCCACGGCTTCGAGATCGACGGCCAGAACTGGCTGCTGCCGGTCGACGTGCCCGCCGCCCGCTAAGGTGAATCCGGGCTCGTCAAGGACGCCGCGTTCAACGCCGCCGAGATCATCGAGCGCCTGCAGGCGCGCGGCGCGGGCACCGTCGTCGCCATTCTCGACGCCTGCCGCAACAACCCCTTCGTCCGCCCCGGCACGCGCGCGCTCGTCGGCTCGCAAGGGCTCGCCCGCATGGACGCCTCCAATGGCGTCTTCATCATGTTCTCGGCCGGCTCCAAGCAGCAGGCGCTGGACAAGCTCTCGCCCAACGATCCGGCGGCGACCTCGATCTTCGTGCGCAGCGTCCTGCCCCTGGTCGAGCGCACCGACCTCACCTTGATCGACATCGCCAAGGAGACGCAGGCCAAGGTTCGCGACCTCGCCCGCAGCATCGGCCACGAGCAGATCCCGGCTTATTACGTCGGCATCGTCGGCCGCGTGAACCTGACCGGGGCCTTGCCCGCTGCCCAGGTT
>JAEWKP010000407.1 GCA_023393655.1 Pseudomonadota bacterium
CCGCGCTCTCGCGCATCCTGTCCAACCAGGGCGTTGATCGCACTGTCGCCGGCAAGCGCATCGGCCAGTCCGCCGAGACCGGCCAGACCATCTCGCTGACGGCCCGCCAGATCGTCGACACCTGCGCGCCTTATGAGCTGGTCTCGACCATGCGGGCGAGCTTCTGGGTGATCGCGCCGATCCTGGCCCGCATGGGCGAGGCCAAGGTCTCGTTGCCGGGCGGCTGCGCCATCGGCACGCGCCCGGTCGATCTGCTGCTGATGGCGCTGGAAAAGCTCGGTGCCGAGATCGTCATCGAGAACGGCTATGCGCTGGCGCGCGCGCCCAAGGGCCTGAAGGGCGGCGAGATCGTCTTCCCGAAGGTGACGGTCGGCGGCACCCATACCGCGCTGATGGCGGCCGTGCTCGCCCAGGGCACCACTGTGATCGAGAACGCCGCCTGCGAGCCGGAGGTCACCGACCTCGCCGCCTGCCTCGTCAAGATGGGCGCCAAGATCGAGGGCGCGGGCACCTCGCGCATTGTGGTCACCGGCGTGGCGCGCCTCGGCGGCGCGCATCATGCCGTGCTGCCGGATCGCATCGAGGCCGGCACTTATGCGATGGCCGTGGCGATGACCGGCGGGGACGTCGTCCTCGAAGGCGCCCGGCCGGAGCTGCTGCAATCGGCGCTCGATGTGCTGGGTCAGGCCGGCGTCGAGATCGACTCGACCAACGAGGGCATCCGCGTGCGCCGCAACGGCCACGGCATCACGGCTGTCGATATCGACACCGATCCCTTCCCGGGTTTCCCGACCGATCTTCAGGCGCAGTTCATGGCGCTGATGACCAAGGCCAGGGGCACTTCGCGCATCCGCGAAACCATCTTCGAGAACCGCTTCATGCATGTGCAGGAACTCGCCCGCCTCGGCGCGAAGATCCGGCTGGACGGCGATATCGCCCATGTCGAGGGCGTCGAGAAGCTGACCGGCGCGCCGGTGATGGCGACGGACCTGCGCGCCTCGGTCTCGCTGGTCATCGGCGGTCTCGCCGCCGAGGGCGACACCACGATCAACCGCGTCTACCATCTCGATCGTGGCTTCGAGGCGCTCGAAGCCAAGCTCAGCCGCTGCGGGGCGCTGGTGGAACGCATCAGCAGTTGATTCTCGACGGTTGATTTCGGGGCGGTTGATTTTCTCGGGGCGGCTCGTCAGAACAGGACCATGTCAGACGCAGCCGCCGACCCGCTGAAGCTCATTGCGCTCGACGCCGATGATCTCGCGATTGTCTCAGCCCATCTCCAGGATGCGGTGCTGAAGGCGGCCGACCTCGTCTATTTGCCGCGCGAGCAGCGTTTCGCGCTCGCGCTGCGCCGTTTCGACTGGGAAGGCGCCCAGCATCGCCAACGCAGGCGGCGCCTGACCGCGCTGCATTTCGATCGCGTCCAGGCTGTACGCAGCGCCAAGCTGGACAAGAATGATCCGGACAAGGTCCTGAATCTCCTCGCCATTACCTTCGACCTCGGCGAGGACCCGGCCGGCGAGGTGACGCTGCATTTCTCCGAAGGGGCGGCGATCCGCTTATCCGTCGAGTGCATCGAGGCCCAGATGAAGGATCTCGGCCCGGTCTGGGAAGCCGTGGCGACGCCAGGCCATCCCGACGGCGCCTGAGCTTCCAACCCTTTTCGACAGTACCCGAGGATCAGCGATGCCGATCAGGCTCGACGACAGGGATGCCCGCTTCACTGAGGGTTTCGCGGCGCTGCTCTCCGCCAAGCGAGAGGTTTCGGAGGAGGTCGATCGCGTCGCCGCCGATATCATCGCCGATGTCCGGGAGAGGGGCGATGCGGGGCTGATCGACTATACCTCGCGCTTCGACGGGCTCGACCTGACGCCTCAGACCTTGCGCGTTTCCGAAGCCGAGATCGATGCGGCCGTCGCCGCCTGTTCGCCCGAATTGCTGGCGGCGCTCGAGACGGCGCGAGAGCGCATCGAGAGCTATCATCGCCGTCAGAAGCCGGCCGATTCCTGGGTCGAGGATGCGGCCGGCGTCGGCGCCGGCTGGCGCTGGAGCGCGATCGAGGCGGTCGGGCTCTATGTGCCCGGCGGCACCGCGAGCTATCCCTCCTCGGTGCTGATGAATGCGATCCCGGCCAAGGTTGCCGGCGTTCCACGCATCGTCATGGTCGCGCCGACGCCGCGCGGGGAGACCAATCCCCTCGTATTGGCCGCCGCCCGGCTCGCCGGCGTCGACGAGATCTTTCGCATCGGCGGCGCGCAGGCCGTCGCAGCGCTGGCCTATGGCACCGCTGCGATCGCGCCCGTCGCCAAGATCGTCGGCCCGGGCAATGCCTATGTCGCCGCCGCCAAGCGCCGTGTCTTCGGCCAGGTCGGCATCGACATGATCGCCGGACCCTCCGAAGTGCTGGTCATCGCCGATCGCAGCGCCAATCCCGACTGGATCGCCGCCGATCTGCTGGCGCAGGCCGAGCATGACGTCTCCGCCCAGTCGATCCTGATGACCGACGATGCCGCACTGGCTGCTGAGGTCGAGAAGGCGGTGGCGGCCCAGCTCGCGACGCTGCCGCGAGCGGCGATCGCCGGCCGGAGCTGGCAGGATTTCGGCGCGATCCTGCTCATCGCCGATCTCGAAGCCGCCGTGCCGCTGGTCGACCGGCTCGCGCCCGAGCATCTGGAGATCATGACGGCCGATCCCGAGCGCCTTGCGGGGCTGATCCGCAATGCCGGCGCGATCTTCCTCGGCGGGCATACGCCGGAGGCGATCGGCGACTATGTCGGCGGCCCCAACCACGTCCTGCCGACGGCGCGCTCGGCCCGTTTCTCGTCGGGGCTCGGCGTCGGGGATTTCATGAAGCGGACGTCGCTGCTGAAATGCGGCCCGGAGGGCCTGCGCGTCCTGGCCTCGGCCGCGACGCAGTTGGCTGAGGCAGAGGGCTTGCAGGCACACGGCCGATCCGTGACGATCAGACTCAATCTCTGAGCTCCGTCCGACAGGCGGCGCCATGGCCGGAGGAGCGATGTCCGACGTCTCGACTGCCACCAACCGGCGCCTGGTCGGCCTGACCCTCGACGAGAGCTCGCTTGGCCGCGGCACGCCCGATCAGGAGCATGAGCGCGCCGTCGCGATCTATGACCTGATCGAGCGCAACAGCTTCGTCATTCCCGAGCATGACGGCGGGCCGTATCTCGCGCATCTCGCCATGGTCGAACGGCGCCTCGTCTTCGAGATCAGGCAGGCGGATGGCGCGCCGGTCGTGACGCACCATCTCTCGCTCAGCCCGTTCCGACGCATCATCAAGGACTACGAGATGGTCTGCGACAGCTATTATGCGGCGATC
The DNA here is from genome assembly GCA_023393655.1 of Pseudomonadota bacterium. GTDB lineage: Bacteria > Pseudomonadota > Alphaproteobacteria > Rhizobiales > Beijerinckiaceae > Allobosea. Next base: position 3,335 of record JAEWKP010000407.1, read on the forward strand.
CGGACGTCGACGCCGGCGCAGATCGAGGCGATCGACATGGGCCGGCGCGGCCTGCATGACGAGGCAGCCGGCATCCTGGCCGAGCGGTTGGCCAACAAGGTCGAGGTCGATTTCGACACGGCGCGCCGCCTCTTCACGCTGATCTACGCCCTGCACTGGAAGGGCTGACGCGCTTGAAGCCCAACGCATTTTCGAGCGAATTGGCCCCCGGCTCGCCTGTCGAAAATGCGCCGAATGCGCGTGACGTTCCGCGCAAGGTACAAAGCGTGCTGTTCATGTGCGCGATGAATGCCGTGCGCTCGCCGATGGCCGAGGCCCTGGCCAAGCACTTCTTCGGCAAGTCGATCTATGTCCAGTCGGCCGGCGCCCGGAAGGGCGAGATCGATGGCTTCGTGTCGACGGTGCTCGACGAGATCGGCATCGATCTCAGCCGCCACAAGCCGAAATCGATCGAAGAGCTGGAGGAATGGGAGGGGCTCAACTTCGATTTGATCATCACGCTCTCGCCGGAAGCGCACCACAAGGCCCTGGACCTGACGCGGACCCATGCCGCCGAGGTGGAATTCTGGCCCACCGTCGATCCCACCATTTTTGAGGGCTCGCGCGAGCAGAAGCTCGTCGCCTATCGCGATGTCCGGGACGGCCTGATCAAGCGGATCAAGCAACGCCTCCAGGTCTGACGGCGCTCACCGCACCAGCACGGCCCCGCCGCAGCGCACGCCGCTGACCCAGCTATCGGCCTGGCCGAGACCGATGCCGAGCGTGCCGAGCACGCCGTTGAGGATCTGGTCGAGCGGCGTCGCCGCATTGCCGATGACGCCGCTGACCAGCCCGTCGAGGCCGGGCAGGCCGAGGCCGAGCCCCAGGGCCTCCACGCGTAGCTCGAGGTCACCGACCAGCCGCCCCAGCAGGGTGGCGACGAAATTATGGGGCGAGGTCGTCTTT
>JAEWKP010000415.1 GCA_023393655.1 Pseudomonadota bacterium
AGCTCGGCGGCACCACCGCCTCGCCCTATATCGCTACCGACGATATCGACGCGCGCTGCGAGCGCGCCCGCAAGGCCGGCGCCGAGATCTGCATGGAGCCGACCGACCAGCCCTATGGCAGCCGCGACTTCATCTGCAAGGACCCGGAAGGGCATGTCTGGTGCTTCGGCACCTATAGGCCGGCCTGACGCATCGGACCGAAAAGTGGAATGCACTTTTCGGAAGAATCCGATGCGACCACAAAAAGCTAGATCGCCACGATCGCGTCCGCCGGGCGCGCGGCGATCTAGCCCGCGACCTGAACCGGCGGCATCGACCGCCGCGCCCGTAGCATCAGCCAGCAGACGATGCTGAGATTGACGAGGTTCCAGGCGAGCCCGTTGAGGAAGGCCATCCGGTACGAGCTGAAATAGTCGAAGATCACACCCGAGAGATAGCCGCCGAAGGCCATGCCGAGCACGGTCACCGACATCACCAGCCCGATCCGGATGCCTGCCTGCTTGGCCGGCAGATACTCGCGGATGACGACGGCATACATCGGCACGATGCCGCCCTGGAACAGACCGAAGATGCCGCTGACGACATAGAGCGACTGCAGGCCGTCGAACCAGAGATAGAGGAACAGCGCCACGCCCTGCATCAGCGAGCCCAGCGCCAGCGTCGCCGCGCCGCCGATCCGGTCCGCGACGAAGCCCGAGCCGATGCGGCTGACGATGCCGAGCAGCATCATCAGCGAGAGCATCTCGGCGCCGCGCGCCACGCCATAACCGAGATCGCCGCAATAGGCGACGATATGGACCTGCGGCATCGCCATGGCGACGCAGCAGGCGAAGCCCGCGACGCAGAGCAGGAGCTGGAGCTGACCGGCGCTGAGGCCGAGATCGCCGCGCGCGCCGGCGCTGCTCGCCTCCGCCGCGGCCATGGTCGCCGCCGTCGGCTGGCGCCGGAAGAACGGCGCGAGCGGCAGCAGCACCACCAGCGTGACGACGGCGATGCCGAAATGGGTCGCGCGCCAGCCATGGTTAGCCACACCCCAGGTGATGACCTGCGGCCAGAACACGCCGGCGAGATAGCTGCCGGAGGCGCCGCACACCACGGCGAGGCCGCGATGCTTGCGGAACCAGTGCGACAGGTCCGAAATCAGCGGCGAGAAGCCGGCGGCGCTGCCCATGCCGATCAGCAACCCATGCGCCAGTGCGAACTGCCAGAGCGAATGCGACATCGCCGCTGCGGCATAGCCGGCCGCCAGCAGGAAGGCGCCCATGACGATCGGCACCATGATGCCGTAGCGATCCGCCACCCGGCCCATGATGATGTTGCCGGCACCGAAGCCGAGCATCGCGAAGGTATAGGGCAGTGACGCCCCCGCACGCAGCGTGTCGAACTCGCCCTGCATCGCCGGCAGCACGACGACGACCGACCAGGAGCCGACGCAGGCGATCGTGCCGATCACCAGCGCGACGGCGAGCCGGAGCCAGGCATAGGGCGAATCGGGTTGGTAGCGGGCAGCGTCCTGGGACATGCTTCCTCGGCGGCCACATCTTGGGAGATGGCTCTTCTCCGGGCAGCTTTAGCGTATGCAACCTGCCGGGCAAGCGCGCCTGAGGCAGGGCGGCCGCGCGATCATGATGGGCCACCGAGACGAGACATCCGCGAGCGACGGGCCCGCGGATGCCATGTCTCGCGGTGCCGGGAGAAACCGTCGTCAGGCGGCGCGGCGCTCGTGGCGGCCTTCCCTAACCTCCTCGATGATCTTGGCGACGAAGGCCGGCAGGTCGTCGGGCTTGCGCGAGGTCACGATGCCCTTGTCGGTGACGACCTCCCTGTCCTCCCAGTCCGCGCCAGCATTGATCAGGTCCTGCTTGATCGTCTTGTAGGACGTGACTTTCCGGCCCTTGGCGATGCCGGTGTCGATCAGGAGCCAGGGGCCGTGGCAGACGGCCGCGACGACCTTGCCCTGGTCGAAGAAGCTCTTGATCAGGCCGAGCGCCTTGTCGTTGCCACGCAGCGTGTCGGGATTCATCTGGCCGCCGGGCAGCACGATCGCGTCGTAGTCGTCGGCCCGGGCCTGGTCGAGCGTGCGATCGACTGCGACGGGCCGGCCCCAGTCCTTGTTCTGCCAGCCCTTGATCTCGCCCGCCTCCGGCGAAACGATATCGACGGTCGCGCCCGCCTTCTGCAAGGCGGCATGCGGCACATCGAGCTCGGATTGCTCGAAACCATGCGTCGCGAGGATGAGTATCTTCTTTCCGGCCAGATCGGTCATGGCGTTCTCCTGATCGTTGGGGGTGTGATCAGGAAACCGCGGTGCCGCGGAACCGTTCCCGGAAATCTCGGGCGCGCGACCTCAGCGGAAGACGCGATCGCCTTCCATGTCGACGATCTGCTGGCCCTTCACCAGGGTGAAGTCGGCGGCCTCGGCCTGCCCCGGAAAACGATCCGCCCGGATGAAGCGATGGCTCTTGGTCTCGCCGTCGACCACCTTCTCGATCACGCCGCAGAGCTGGTACTGGCCCGCCTCCTGATAGGGAGTGGCGTGGATCGTGAAGCCGTTGTGCTCGATGCTCTTGACCGGGCCAGCGGGCTTCTCCTCGGCCGGCTTGCGGCCGCCGAACAGTGATTTCAGGAAGGACATGCGGGCGCGCTCCTCGAACCGGGCGTCAGGGCTATGCCGGACAAGTAGCCCCGACGGCCGCCGCTGCCAACACCCGGGAGCGCGGGAGAATTCGCTTGGCAGCCGCCGCGGCTTTCCCTATGCAGCCGCGATCGGGCTTCGGTTCCGTTCGTAAGCGTCTCACGTCAGGCAACGCATCCCTTCGGCGCAGAGCCGTATCGGATGCATCCAATCCGGCCTGTCCTTGCGAAAGCCTGTCCTATGACCAGCTCGACCTATCCACGCCTCCCCGCCCGCTATGCCGGCGTGGTGATGCCGTTCTTCCTGTCTGTGCTGATGACCTTCGTCGTCTCCGGAATCTCGACGCTGAAGGCACTCGGCCCGACCGCGGAGTTCCTCCAGACCTGGCCCATCTCCTGGGCCTTGTCCTGGATCGTCGCCTTCCCGACATTGCTTCTCGTGCTGCCGATCGTCCGGCGCCTCGTCGCGCTCGTGGTCGCGCCGCCGGCCTGATCCTTCACGCCGAAATGTGGAGGGCGACCTCGCGCCGATGCGGCCGCTGGCGGTGCTCGAACAGATAGATGCCCTGCCAGGTGCCGAGCGCGAGACGCCCGCCCATCACCGGAATCGAGAGCGAGACCGGCGTCAGCGCCGCCTTGATATGAGCCGGCATGTCGTCCGGCCCCTCGTCGCGATGGACGAGATAGGCCATCGCCGGATCATCCGCGGACGGCACCAGCCTGCGGAAGAACGCATCGAGATCAACACGCACATCCGGATCGGCATTCTCCTGGATCAAGAGCGAGCAGGAGGTGTGCCGCACGAACAGCGTCAGCAACCCGCTCGTCTCGCCGCTGGCCTTGACGAAAGCCACGGCGAGGTCGGTGAACTCGTAGAGACCCGGCCCGCGCGTCTCCACCGTGAGGATCGTCTGCCGCGCCATCAGCGCTCGGTCAGCGCCAGCTTGGCGCCGAGCGCCACGAACGCGGCGGCGAAGCTGCGCCGCAGCCAGGCCATCACCGCCGGACGGCTGATGACCTTGTCGCGCATCGCGGAGGCAAAGAGCCCGTAGAGCGCGAAGACGATGAAGGTCATCGCCATGAACACGCCGGAAAGCTCCAGCATGCGCGCGCCAGGGCTCGCCTCATCGGCCGCGATGAACTGCGGCAGGAAGGCGACGAAGAAGATCGAGAGCTTGGGGTTGAGCAGGTTGAGCGCGAGCCCGTCGCGCAGCACCAGCCAGGCCGAGCGCGTATCCGCCTTCGTCTCGATCTTGAGCGCGCCATGCTCCCCGAGCGTCTGCCAGGCCATGTAGAGCAGATAGGCGACACCGGCATATTTGACGATCGCGAAGGCGAGCGCGCTGGCATGCAGCAGGGCCGCGATCCCCATCATCGCCGCGATCAGATGCGGCACGATCCCGAGCGTGCAGGCAAAGGCCGCGAGCACGCTCGCCCGCGAGCCGCGCGTCAGCCCGGCGGCAATGGTGTAGATCGCGCCCGTTCCCGGCGATGCGACGATGATCAGCGAGGTCAGCAGGAATTCCGGGGACATCGGCGCCTCCAAAAACAGGATGCGCAGGAAGCCCTCTCCCGCAGCGAAGATCAAGGTACCGCCGCCTCTCAAAACTTAGGCATTGACCTAAGTATTATCGGCACGCTATCGAGGCGCATGGTCGCAACCCAGCCCGCCCTCGACGACACCTTCCGCGCGCTGTCCGATCCGACGCGTCGCGCAGTCGTCCAGGCGCTCGGCCGCGGGCCGGCCTCGGTAAGCGAACTGGCGAAGCCATTCGAGATGGCGCTGCCGAGCTTCCTCCAGCATCTCAAGGTGCTTGAGGATTGTGGCCTCGTCGCCACCCGCAAGACCGGGCGCGTGCGCACCTGCACCCTGCGCGCGGAACCGCTCGCCGCGGCCGAACATTGGCTGGAGGCGCAGCGCTCGCTCTGGACCAGGCGCCTCGACCAGCTCGACCGGCTGGTGCTGCAACTGAAAAATCAGGAGGACAACGGATGACCGATACGCA
>JAEWKP010000434.1 GCA_023393655.1 Pseudomonadota bacterium
ACGCCGTCTTCGCCTCCGGCGTCCGCGCGGTGCAGTCGATCGACGCCATGGCGGTGGTCTACATGGTCACCACACTGATCTGGCTCGTCATCGCGCTCCGCTTCGTCAACCCGACACAGATCGTCGCCCGCACCAAGCGGTAACGAGCGACGTGGCCAATCTCAGCTCATCCTCGCGATAGGGGTTCGATATGAAAAACAAGATCGTCACGGCGCAGGACGCTGCCCGTCTTGTTCCAGACGGTGCCGTGCTCGCCATCGGAAGCTCGGCCGGCCTGAATTGTCCCGACATGATGTTGCGAGCCATCGGCGAGCGGTTCGCCGCCGAGGGAGCACCTCGGGACCTGACCATCTTCTCGCCCATCGCCGCTGGCGACATGTACGGCATCAAGGGCATCGATCATCTCGCACGGAAGGGGCTGATCGGCACCATTCTCGCCGGTTCCTATCCCAGCGGCCCGTCCTCGCTGCCGTCCCCGGCGATCTGGGAAATGATCGGTCGCAACGAGGTCGCCGCTTATAACCTGCCTTCCGGCGTGATGTACGACATGGCGCGTGATGCGGCGGCCAAGCGAGCCGGTGTCCTGACCAAGGTCGGGCTTGGCACGTTCGTCGATCCGCGGCTCGATGGCGGCAAGATGAACGAGGCCGCAGCCCAGCGCGGCGACGTCGTGCGGCATGTCGAGTTCGAAGGCGAGTCCTGGCTCCATTTCCCCAATCTCTTCCCGCAGGTCGCGATCATTCGCGGCACGACGGCCGACGAGCGGGGCAACATTTCCATGGAGCACGAGGGTGCCGTGCTCGGCATGGTCGATATCGCCCTGGCGGCTCGGAATTCCGGCGGCATGGTCATCTGCCAGGTCAAGCGGACCACCACCGCGGGCACCATTCCCGCGCATGCGGTCCACATTCCCTCGACGCTCGTCGACTACGTCGTCGTCGACCCGCAGCAGGCGCAGGCGACGGAGATCCTGCATGACCCTGCCATCAGTGGCGAGACACGGCGGCCTTATGCCAGCTTCGAGCCCGAGCCCTTCAACGTCGACAAGGTCATCGCCCGTCGGGCGGCCATGGAGCTGAAGGAGGATGATGCGGTCAATCTGGGCTTCGGCATTTCGGCTCTCGTTCCCAAGATCCTGATCGAGGAAGGGTGGCCGGAAGGCGTCACCTGGGCGATCGAGCAGGGCGCGGTGGGCGGTGTTCCCCTGACGGGATTTGCCTTCGGCTGCGCGGCGAATGCGCAGGCGATCTTCCCGACGCCGCAGCAGTTCACCTATTTCCAGGGCGGAGGCTTCGACTGCTCGCTGCTGTCGTTCCTGGAGGTCGACGCCGACGGCAGCGTCAATGTCTCCCGTCTCGCGGCGCGGCCTTACCTGACGGCCGGTTGCGGCGGCTTCGTCGATATCACGACGCGGGCGCGCAAGATCGTCTTCAGCGGCTATTTCACCGCGGGTGGGCTCGATGTCGGTGCCGAAGGACGCGCGCTCCGCATCCGGCAGGACGGCAAGATCTCCAAATTCGTCCCGAAGGTCAGCCACGTCACCTTCAACGGCAAGATGGCGGCCGAGCGCGGGCAGGACGTGACCTACGTCACCGAACGCTGCGTGCTGAAGCTGGGCACCGACGGCCTGACGGTCGTTGAGATCGCCCCGGGCGTCGACCTTCAGCGTGACATTCTCGACAGATCCGGAACGCCTCTCAAGGTTTCGCCCGATCTCAAGCCGATGGACGCCCGGCTCTTCAGCCCGGACCCGATCGGTCTCGACCTTGCTCACCCGCGCGTGCTCGGCGCCGGTGCCAAGTCTCGCGCTGCCTGAACGAGGACATCATGGACAAAATTCTCGGCAATGACGTCTTCGAAGTCTTCACGGCGGCCCCGCACGTCATCCTCGTCCGCATTGTCTCGAAGCCCTTCGGCGTCATGACGATCGAGGCGCGGCGGCAGCTCGCGGCGTTCATCGCCGGAGCAGGCGCCAATCACGGTGCTCGCTGCATCGTGCTGATCGGCTCGGACAAGAGCTTCTCGGCCGGCTCCAACATTCGCGAGTTCGAGGCGACTCCGGAATGGATCGAGGAAGCGCGCCGCGTCGAAACGCACCTCAACGAGACGATCGAGCAGGGGCCGGTCCCGGTGATCGCGGCCTGCAACGGCCACACGCTGGGCGGCGGTGCCGTGCTTGCCCTGGCATGCGACTTCCGGATTGCGGGCCGGAGCGCGACCTTCGGTGTGCCGGAGGTCAAGCTTGGCGCGATGCCGACTGCCACGGGTACGCAGAGACTTCCGTTGCTGGTGGGGCGTGGCCAGGCGCTGCGGATGATCCTGACCGGGCAGCCGATCGATGCCGAAGAAGCTTATCGCATCGGCCTGGTCGAGGAACTCGTCGATGACGACGCCCTGGAAGCGCGCGCGATCGAAGTCGCGTCCCAGATCGCGTCCGTCTCGCCCGTGGCGGTCGCCGCTGCAAGGCGCTGCGTGTCGGCCGGCTTGCGCAACGGCTACAACACCGGTCTCGTCATGGAGGCGGAGATTACCGTTCCCCTGGGTCTGTCCGCCGACGCGATCGAAGGCAAGGCCGCCTTCGTCGAGAAGAGAGTGCCTCAGTTCAAGTGATCGCGCCTTCACGGCGCAGTCGTGACAAGGCTCTCCTCTCCTTGATCTGTCAGGCTCGGCCGCCGGCGGCCGGGCCCACCGGTCCAGGATTCACATGGGTATTCCAGAATTCACGACGCTGCCGCTCTCGCGCTGCTCGATCAATTCCGCGACGCTCGGCCATCGCTCACCCATCGGCGAGGTCATCGAGCGGGTCGCGCGGCATGGCTTCGGTGCGATCGCCCCCTGGCGTCGTGACCTGGAAGGCCTCGATCCCCGAGTCGTTGGCCGACAGATCCGCGAAGCAGGTCTATCGCTCAGCGGTTATTGTCGGGGAACTTACTTCCCCGGGGCGACACGCGCGGAGTTCGAAGCACATGTCGCCGATAATCGGCGCGCGATCGATGACGCTGCCGCCCTCGGGGCCCCCTGTTTCGTCCTGGTCGTCGGTAGCTTGCCCGAGGGGCAGAAGGACCTCGCCTCGGCACGGGCCCAGGTTGCCGAAGGCCTGTCGCTGCTTCTGGAACAAGCGCGGAATGTCGGCGTCACTTTGGCGGTCGAGCCGTTGCATCCGATGTATGCCGGGGACAGGTCCTGCATCACCAGCCTGGGCGAAGCCCTGGCGCTCTGCGAAGCCTTGGATCCGGATCGTTCCGGCGGCATCGGAACGGCAATCGACGTCTATCATGTGTGGTGGGACTGGCGCCTCGCAGCCGACATTGCGGCTGCCGGGGCTGCCGGTCGCATCACGACGTTCCAGGTCTGCGACTGGCGGGGGCCGACGACCGACTTGCTGCTGGACCGCGGTATGACGGGGCAGGGCGTCATCGACGTTCGGGGTGTTCGCCGGAATGTCGAGGCCGCAGGCTATGACGGCTTTGTCGAAGTCGAGATCTTCTCACGCCGCTGGTGGTCGACGCCGGAGGACGAGGTCTTGAAAGCCTGCGCGGAAGGGTTCGCGGGCATCTAGGCGGCCAGGCACGCGCTCGGCTCAAAGTCGCGTTCTTAAGGAGATTGGCCGGTGCAGCCCGACGATCGTTTCATTCTTCACTCTCTCTTCCAGGCCGCTCTTGATGCGGCGAGCCCAGCAGGGAAGTTCGCCGGGCGACTGCCCGAGGCACCGAAGGGCCGCACGATCGTCGTGGGAGCCGGGAAGGCGGCCGCCAGCATGGCGCAGGCCTTCGAAAGCGAATGGCAGCACCCCCTCGAAGGAATTGTGGTAACCCGCTACGGGCATGGCGCACTGGCCTGCCCCCTGAAAAGTGGTCCTCCGTGAAGTAGGCTTTCGAGCCTTGGAGGATGCCGCTATGGCGCAGAAGAAGCACAAGCCTGAAGAAATCGTCGCGAAGCTTAGGCAGGTCGACGTGTTG
>JAEWKP010000440.1 GCA_023393655.1 Pseudomonadota bacterium
CAACACGTCGACCTGCCTAAGCTTCGCGACGATTTCTTCAGGCTTGTGCTTCTTCTGCGCCATAGCGGCATCCTCCAAGGCTCGAAAGCCTACTTCACGGAGGACCACTTTTCAGGGGGCAGGCCAGCTTGCGCGACGTGCTCAGCCAGCGTCTGCATTAAGCGCAAGCAAGATCGAAATACCAATTCAACGTTGTTCTGAAGAATAAACTTCTCGCCTGACACCTACGTCTAACCTGAATTTTCTTATTTTCGCGCTCGGGTTTTGGCCATGCGCCAAGATGACTATGGTTCTTCGAAATCGTTACCCGAGAACCATTGGCGGATTTTCGATGAGCACGCTTCACGACCCGAGACATGAGCCGCAGGTGTTCGTCATCCACGAAAACGAATTGTGGGTCGTGCCCCTGCGACGCGAATTCGAAGCGAAGCACATTCCCTACGCAGAGTGGTTCATTGACGAGGGCATCCTCGATCTTTCTGCCGCTCCGCCGGAGGGCGTCTTCTACAACCGCATGAGCGCCTCGTCCCACACCCGCGGTCACCGCTTTGCACCGGAACGTACAGCTGGCGTGCTGGCCTGGCTCGAACGGCATGGACGCGTGGTCGTGAACGGCGGTCGCGCCCTGCAACTGGAGGTCTCGAAGGTCGCGCAGTATGAAGCCCTGGCGCCGTTCGGCATCCGGACGCCGCGCACCATCGCCGTGGTGGGACGCGCACACCTCCTGGCCGCCGCCGAGCAGATCGGTTTCCCGGTGATCCTGAAGCACAATCGGGCCGGCAAGGGGCTCGGCGTCAAGCTGCTCTACTCGCGCGAGGCGCTCGCCCAGCACGTCGAGAGCACCGACTTCGAGGAATCGATCGACGGCATCACACTCGTGCAGCAATACATCGCCGCTCCCGCGCCCTTCATCACGAGAATGGAGTTTGTCGGAGGCCGCTTCGTCTATGCAGTCCGGGTCGATACATCCGAAGGGTTCGAGCTCTGCCCTGCCGATGTCTGCCAGATCGACTCAAGCTGCGCGACCGTTGCTCCGGGCGACAAATTCCAGATTCATCGCGCATTCGAGCACCCTCTGGTGCCAGCATGCGAGGCTTTCCTGAAGGCCAACGCCATCGGGATAGCAGGGATCGAATTCATCGCCGATGCTGCCGGCAATGCTTACGTCTATGACGTGAACACCAACACCAACTACAATCCCGATGCGGAGGCAAAGGACGGGCGGCGCGGCATGGGTGCGATCGCATCTCATCTCGGCGACCTCCTTGAGCAGCACTATGGCCGCTCCAGCCTCTCCTCGGCGGCATAAGCGTTGGGGCGCAACAGAACCTCTCTCGCCGGTTACAGCTGAGTTCATGAGGGTACTGCGCGCCTGATCGCAATCGACCTGGCGCATGTCAGGCCGCGGCGCGAACGTGGCCTCGGCAACCTTGCATTCTCCGATCTGTATCAGTCGGCGGCCAACTTCAACGACGCCAGCCGGCTGCCCGCCGCTCAGATCCTGCCTCAACCCCGGATCGTTCGTTCGATCAAGGGCCGACCACGGCGCCGGTTTAAGTCGCGGGAGCAATCGTGGCCGTCATATGGCACAACACCAAGGCTGTCGTTCCTCCCGACACCCAAACCTTACTCACGCGCTTCGATGACCGCTCTCGGGTCCACGTCTATCACGAAGGCACAGGTTGGCAGGCCGACATCGTGTTCAGAAACCCGCCCCGGGAGTGCCGAGCCACCCCTGCAGGCCCCCGACCAAGATTGCAGCCATTTTTCGATTTTGGACGCAATTTTTGGTTGAGTTCGGCGGCTGGGCTAGTCCTTGTGACGCGATCTTTGCGGCCCAGCGGCGGTTGGAAACGAAACGGTTGCCGAGAGTCCGCCTGCCTCCCTGTTCCCCAGCTCGAGTATGCTGCCGCCGAGACGCGCAAGCGCGGCCTGAACAATCGCCAAGCCCAGCCCGCTTCCGCTGTGGTTCTGCCCGCGGCCGCGATAGAAGCGCTGCATGACCAGATCGAGCTCATCGACGGGAATTCCTGGTCCCTCGTCTTCGACAGTGATGCTGGTCTCTCCGGCTCGGCGCCAGCGCACCCGCCCTCCAGGGGGGCTGTAGCCGCACGCGTTCTCATGGAGATTGCGCAAGGCAAGCCTGAGGTTGTCGGGATCGCCGGTGATCGCGAATGCCTCGAGTTCCGGATCGATCCCGACGATGAGATCGTCTCGCAAGCGCCCCTTGTCGATCTCACGCAGCAGCGGCCCGATCGCGACGGGGTTCATCACTGGTCTCGCGACATCGGCGTCGAGTCGGGCGAGCGCCAGCAACTGGCTCACGAGACGCGCAGTCCGGTCGACGCCTTCGATGATCCTTCCCAGGGCCGACTGGCGCATTTCCGGTTCCTCGGCAGCCCTGGCGATCTGGGCTTGCGTGCGGATCCCGGCGAGAGGCGTGCGCAACTCATGCGCGGCAAAGGCGGTGAACTCCCGCTCGTGCCGCCGCGCTGCCTCCAATCGCCCGAACAAGCCGTTCAGCGCATCGGTAACCGGACGAACCTCGTTGATCGGCTTGGTTCGCAAAGGTGTGAGATCGTCGACTGCCCTGTCCTTCAGGTCGGCAGCGATCTGCTTCAAGGGCCCAAGACCACGCCCGATGCTGAGCCAGATGAGTAAGGCGAATAGAGGCAGCATCACCAGGGTCGGCACGACCAGACCGAGCACGAGATCCTGGACGAGCCGGTCGCGCAGGCCAAGCCGGTCGCCAACGAGAACCCGCACGCCCTTCGCGGCATCCTCGATGGCATAGACACGCCAGGTCTCACCATTGACGACGCTGTCCGAGAACCCTTCTCGCTGCTCGGTCAGGCGTTCGGTCGGTGCCGTTCCCGAGGCGGCGACAAGTCGCCCGCTCAACGACCAGATCTGGCAAGAGAGCTGCCGCTCGTAGCTGCTCGTATCGATCTTCGTGGGCGATGCCTTCGCGATCGTTCCGTCCGTCACTCCTCCATCGTCGCGGACCAGCGAGGACACCATGCGCGCCGCTTCCTGAAGCCGTGTGTCGAGTACATGCTCCAGCTCGCGCTTGGTGCCGAGATAGATCCAGAGCGTCGCGGCGAGCCAGATCACCCCGGTCGCGGCGACGAGGATGAGAAACAGCCTTGCGCGAAGCGAGGTCACGGCGTCGGCCTCAGGCGATAGCCAACACCGCGCACGGTTTCGATCAGCTCGCGGCCAAGCTTCTGGCGCAGGTTATGGACGTGGACCTCGATCGCGTTGCTCTCCACATCCTCCTGCCAGCCATAGAGACGTTCCTCCAGGTCGGCGCGCGAGCGGATCGTCCCGGGGCGCTCGGCAAGCGCGCGAAGGATTGCGAATTCACGCCGCGTCACGTCGAGCGATTTGCCATCGCGCGAAACCATATGAATCGCCGGGTCGAGGACGAGCCCGGCCGCAGCGATCGTAGCAGCCGCCCTGCCCTCGCCGCGCCGAGCGATCGCGCGCAGCCGTGCCGCGAGCTCATCGAGATCGAAAGGCTTGCCCAGGTAGTCATCCGCACCGCGATCGAGCCCAACGATCCGATCGCGCGTGTCGTCGAGCGCCGTGAGCAGGAGAACAGGTCGCCGTTCGTTACCTGCTCTCATGCTCTCGAGCAGATCGAGTCCCGAGCCGTCCGGCAGCATGATGTCGAGCACGACGACGTCGAAGGAACCGGCGGCCAAGGCATGTCGGCCATCGGCGCAGGAACCGACAACCTCCGCGCTGATGCCATGGATCTTCAGGCCCACGGTGAGCCCGTCGGCAAGGATGGGGTCGTCTTCGACGATCAGAACGCGCATGTCATTCCCTCGACGCCGGATTTCTCCTTCCAGCTTAAGGCTGCCTTAAGCTGGGGAAGCTCGATGGCCGCATCGTTCCCGCATCGGAGAACCGCAGATTGCCCGCGACGGCGGGAACTGCTCTGCCTGTAGATCGAAGAGAGCGCGAAACCATGCATCCTGATCGTCGCACCATTCTGGGAGGACTTGTCCTCCTCGCGGCAGGCCTCCCTGGCCTGGCTTCAGCACAGGAAGGGCAGATCGACGCGAACGCCATCCTTAACGATCCGGACGCGCCCGTAGGCGGCAATCCGAAGGGCGACGTCACCGTCGTCGCCTTCCTCGATTACAACTGCCCGTTCTGCAAGACATCGGCGGTCCACCTCGCGCGGGTCATCAAGGAGGACGGCAAGATTCGGCTTGTCTACAAGGACTGGCCGGTGATCGCCGAAACCTCGGTCTATGCCGCTCAGCTCGCCCTCGCCGCAGCTTACCAGGGCGGGTACCAGAAAGCGCATGACGCGCTGATGGCGACCAGGGGAAAGCTGAGCAGGGAGCAGATTTCGGCAGCGATCAAGGGCGCGGGGCTCGATCTCGTACGCCTTCAGGCCGACCTTGACACCCATGGCGACACGATTCTTGCCCTGCTCAAGCGCACCATGGCCCAGGCCGACTCGCTCGGGCTGCAAGGAACGCCGACCTATCTGGTAGGACCGTTCCGGACTTCGACGCTGGACTACAAAGGCTTCAAGCAGGTCGTTGCCGACGCCCGCAAGAAGCAGGCCGGCCAGTAGGGGCGACGGGAATGGCTTCTACCTTGCCGGCACGCGGTCTCGCGGCCGTAATGCTCGCCGCCTTGGCCGCCGGTTGCACGACCATCGCCCAGCGGCCGGAACCGGCGCCCGCGCCGCGCTTCAGCGCACTTGATGTCGAACGCTACGGCGCGGTCGCTGGCGAACCGTTTCATGTTCCGGCCGTCTCGCTCGAGGACCTGCGGCCGCGGAATCTGCGTCAACTCGTCGAGTATGGAACAAGGGAAGCGCCGGGCACCATAGTCGTCGATCCGAAGCATCGGTTCCTCTATCTGGTTCAGGAAGGCGGGAAAGCCTTGCGCTACGGGGTGGGCGTCGGCCGCGAGGGACTGGCCTGGTCCGGATCGGCCAATGTCGCGACCAAGCGCGCATGGCCGAACTGGACACCGACGCCCGACATGATCCGGCGCGAGCCCGGCAAATATGCGAAATGGGCTGGCGGGATGAGCGGCGGCGCGGATAACCCGCTCGGTGCCCGGGCGCTGTATTTGTTCAAGGATGGCCGCGACACCCTGTATCGCATCCACGGCACCAACGAGCCCGAGACAATCGGCCACGCCGTCTCGTCGGGCTGCATTCGCATGATGAACCAGGACGTGATCGACCTCTATCGACGCGTCTCGGCAGGCGCGAAGGTCGTGGTCCTACCGGGATGATCGCCCAGCGGCGGGTGCCAGGCATCTGATGTGTCGAGCGCGGCTCCGCGCTCTCCTATCTCCCTGCCATAGGTCCCGGGTTTTGACGAACGAAGGCATGGGGGCTTTTCCCCATCTCTCCGCGAAACGCGAAAATGAAGGCCGAGGGCGAGCCGTAGCCCAGCTCCATTGCCGCGCTGGTCACGGACATTCCGCTGCTCAACAGCTCGATCGCACGGAAGACACGCAGTCGGCGCCTCCACGAGCGCAGCGGTGCGTCAACTTCCGCTTCGAAGCGTCGAGTCAGCGTTCGAACGGACATGCCCAGTTCCCGGGCCCAGTCATCCGCACTGCGCTCGTCATTCGGATCAAGGAAGAGCGCTTCGCAGATCTTGATCAGCGCTTCGCTTCGGGGCCACGGGAGAGCACTCGGTAGCTTTGGTGCGCGACGGAGCTGGTCGAGGATGAGCGTGCCGGGCAGCGCTGGCATTCGCCGAAGGTGACTATGCCGGCTGCGCCCGGATCCTCGAGCCGATGGCCAACGACGTCGCGCGGATCGGCGGCAGCGGCGCGCAACGCGAAATCATCGAGGACACCTTGCTGCTGGCTCTGATCCGCAGCGGCGAAGCTGCGAAAGCCCGCGCCCTTCTCGACGAACGCCTCCACCGACGCCCGTCGCCGCGCGACACACTCTGGAAGAACTCATCAAGCTGTCGGACGGATCGTCCGCAATCCGACGCCACCCCTAGTTGGGAGATAGTTATGAGGAGCACCTATCGGGCCGTGGTCGTCGCGGCTCCCGGAAAGCTCGAGCTGATAGAACGGGAGATGCCCGTTCCCACAGCTGGGGAAGTCCTCATCGCCGTGGAGGCATGCGGCCTTTGCGGCGCCGATGCGAACGATATCGAACGGAGCGAAGGACCTTGGCCTCGCGTCCCCGGACATGAGGTAGTCGGTCGGATCATCGCCCTTGGACCCCAGGTGCCCTCCATCTGGCGCGAAGGACAACGTGTCGGCGTCGGGCGCCTCGGCGGCCACTGCAACGAATGCGCTCAATGCTGCCAGGGCAAATTCCAGCTCTGCCGACACCAGCATTTCGTCGGCTCGACCTGCGACGGCGGCTATGCCGAGATGATGATCGCCCGCAGCACCGGCCTGGTCTCCATTCCCGAGGAGTTGAGCTCGGAAGAAGCCGCTCCGATCTGGTGCGCGGGTATTGCGACCTTCAAAGCGCTCAAGAAATCCGGCGCGGAGACTGGAGATACGGTCGCCGTGCTCGGCATCGGTGGGTTGGGCCATATGGCCGTCCAGTATGCACGCCGAATGGGTTTCAGGGTCGTCGCCATCGGGCGCGGGACGGATACCGGCCGTGATGCGCAAGAGCTCGGAGCTCACAGCTACATCGACACGGAAATGCAGGACGCGGCGCAGGCCCTGACAGCCATGGGCGGAGCCAGAGCCATCATCGCCACCGTCGGCTTGGCCAAATGTCGTATCGCCGCTCCTGGCGGGGTTGGCCCCGGGAGGTCGGCTCGTCATGCCCGGAACCGGCAAGGACCCCCTCGCCGTATCGGCCGGTTTCCTGGTTGGCGGCGAGCGAAGCGTGCAGGGCTCCATCACCGGCACGCCCTACAAGAACGAGCGGACCCTGGACTTCAGCGTCCTCGCGGAGGTCCGGCCGTGGATCGAAACCATGCCACTCGGGGAGGCCACCGACGCCTACCGGCGAATGAGGTCAGGCGACGCTAGGTTCCGGATGGTCCTGACAATGGCCAGGGTCAGCGCCTCAGCGAGCTAGGCGGGCCGGGTTTGACGCCAGGCTCGGCCTACGCTCACGGGATCTCCCCCGGGGGCGCGACGTTTCCGTCCTCGGCTTCGACGATATCCCGGAGGCCACGCTCTGGCGCCCCGCCCTCACCAGCGTCGCCGTAGCACGTCAGGTCGTCGGCCGGACTGCGGCTCAGCTACTGCTGAAGCGGATCGAGGATTTCGATCGTCCCGTCGAAACGATCCTGCTTCCTACCCAGCTCATCATCAGGGATACGACCGGGGAGCCGGCGGTGAAAGTGCGCGCTCAGCGGCGCGCGCGTCCGTGATCTCGGGCAAGCGTCCCCAGCACCGCGCACCATGCCTCGCTTTTCAAGTGAACCAGGGTTTGTCGTTCGAGCCTCGGTTCGTCTCACGCGACGCAACAGCCTGCCGCGACTCGCGGCAGGCCATTTGCAGGTCACAACCGAAAGCTCGGTGATCATCGGCCGTCACGGGTCTCGACAGACCGCGATGGCATGAGCCAGAACGGCAGCACCGGGCGCGGGTCTCCGCCTCGCATGCCACGGAGAAAGCTCGGCGATGACATCAGGCGATCAGATCAGGAGCGGGCTTGCCTCGCCTCACCCGTTGCGCGTGGCCCCGGTCACGAAAATCGCCTTCGAGCCCTTTGGCTGGCTGGTGGAAACGGGCGATTCCGGCCGGGCTGCGAATAACGGGACGGCGCGCCGGCACGACGTCCACGCGCAGGCCGCCGCCGATGTCACGCCAGGGTCCCGGCTCGTCACCTCGATCTTCGAAGCGACGCGGCAGCAACCCGCCCCCGCCATCACGATGCTCGAACGGCATGTGAATTCGGTGCAACTGATCGCGCCGCTGGGTGGCGCCGGCCATATCGTCGTCGTCTGCCAGGCCGGCGCGGACGGCATGCCCGATCTTTCGACGCACGCCGCCTTCGCCTTCACCGCGTCGCAGGGGATGGTCTACCGCAAGGGGCTCTGGCACCATCCGATCATGGCGGTCGGTGCGGATGCACGCTTCCTCGTCCAGTCCTGGCAGAACGGCACCGCGGCCGATTGCGAAATCCTCGCCATCGGGCCCGTGGCATTGGTTCAGGATGTTCCCTGAGCATCCGCCACGAATTCGCGTGATCGAAGTATTCGCGTGATTGCGGCAAGTGCTGCCTCGCAACGCGAGGTGGCCGGCCGGCGGCGGCTCTGAGGAGGCCAGAATTCCGTCACCGACCGGCCGAGCCCTTCGGTTTCCCAGGAGATGCGGCGGACCTGAGCACCCGAGGGGCGTTTCGGAGCGATCCTTGGGATCGCTGCGTTGCACAACCTCTACAATGCATCCTATCCGAATCAATTAAATCCGACCGATCGACCTTCTTCATCGACCGTTAACCCTACCCACTAAGCTTAAAGCTTACAGTCGCTGGCGGAGCTGCAGCGCTATTCGCTCATTGACGTCAGAAGCTTGCCTCAGGGACTTGAGAACACGCGCGAAGGCACGGTGAAAACGCTGCGCCAGGCGCTCGCTGCACATGCAAACGCTCTCCCGGAGCAATCGCTGGAGGAGGCTGGGGCCCGCCGGCTGACCGGCTATGCGGCGCTGGCGACGATCACGCGGTTGCGACCGCTCGCCTTGGCCCGGTAGAGCGCATCATCGGCCCGCTTCATCATGTCGGCGGAGGAGGCATCGCCGGCGCGCCGGCTCGAGACGCCGACCGACACCGTGACCTTGATGTCGCGCGTATTGTTCTGGACCGTGAAAGGCGCGTTCTCGACGCGCTCACGGATACGTTCGGCCACGCGATAGGCGGCATCGCGCCCGGTATCGGGCAGCACGACGACAACCTCCTCGCCGCCCATGCGCGCGACGAGATCGATGCCGCGCGTGCAGGCACGCACGCGATCGGCGAATTCGCGCAGGACTTCGTCGCCGACATCATGGCCCCAGCTGTCGTTGACCGACTTGAAATGGTCGATATCGAGGACCAGCAGCGACAGGGAGCGGGCGCGCAGCGCCGATTCGTCGAACATCGCCGCGAGTCGGTTGTCCATGAAACGGCGATTATGCAGCCCCGTGAGCTGGTCCATCACCGCCATTTCCATCGAGGACTGGACGCTGTCGCGCAGCCGCTCGGTGAAGCGCTTGCGGCGCACCTGGGTGCGCACGCGCGCCAGCAATTCGTTGCGGTCGATCGGACGCAGCAGGAAATCATGCGCCCCGATCTCGAGGCCCCGCAGGATGCGGTCGCGGTCCTCGGTCTCGCCCATCAGCAGCACGGAGATGCTGCGGGTGCGCTCCAGCGAGCGCAATTGGCTGCACAGGCGCAGGCCGTCCTGCCCTTGCAGGTCCAGGCTGACGACGACCGCGTCGAACCCGCCTTCGGCAGCGCGCATCACGGCCTGCTGGGCATCGCCCTCGACCTCGACGGCATGGAAGGCAGAGAGCGCGCTCTGCAGCCTTTCGGCGGCGTTGGGGCGGTCCTCGACCAGCAGGATGCGGCCGTTCAGGCCGGTCTCGGCCGCCGCCGTCGCCAGCGGGTCGGCAATGCCAAGCCGGACGGAAGCGATGGCGCGGCTGCGCAATTCGTCGGTCATCGCCTTCAGCCGCGCGAGACTGCGCACGCGGGCGAAGAGCGCGGTGTCGTCGAGCGACTTGGTCAGGAAGTCGTCGGCGCCGGCATCGAGCCCCTGCAGGCGATCGCGGGGCTGGTCGAGCGTAGTGACGATGACGACCGGGATATGCGCGGTCGAGGGCGCCCCCTTCAGGCGCCGGCAGACCTCGAAGCCGTTCATGCCCGGCATCATCACATCGAGAAGAACGATATCGACCTCGCCGCGCTCGCAGAGCGCGATCGCATCGCGCCCGTTCGTCGCCGTGACCAAGCCGAAATACTCGGCCGAGAGCTTGGCTTCGAGCAGTTTCACATTCGCGGGAATGTCGTCGACGACGAGGACGCGGGCGGTCATGGCTATGCTTTCACCGGCTCAGGCAGCGCCGGCATAGGTACGGACGGTTTCCAGGAATTTCGCGACCGAGATCGGCTTCGAGAGATAGGCCTCGCAACCGCCTTCCCGAATCCGCTCCTCGTCGCCCTTCATCGCGAAGGCGGTGACCGCGACGACCGGAATCGACTTCAGGTCGTCGTCCTCCTTGATCCATTTGGTCACCTCGAGCCCGGAGACCTCCGGAAGCTGGATATCCATCAGGATCAGCGCCGGATGATGCGTCCGCGCCAGCTCGATCGCCTCAATGCCATCCGACGTTTTCAGTGTCGCATAGCCATGGGCTTCGAGCAGATCGTTGAAGAGCTTCATGTTGAGCTCGTTGTCCTCGACGATCAGAACCGTCTTCATCGGGCCGCCCTTCGTTTGCGCCGGGAGCGCCACACCGATGGCGGGCTTTCCAAATTGGCGGCGTCGTTCGATGATTGCGTAGCACGCGAGCAGTTGACGAAACGCAAACCGGATACGCGACTGAAGCCCCCATGATACGACGCCCCACAACGGACGACGCAGAGGCGCTCGCGCTGCAAGCCCTCGCCTTCCTGGCCTCCGAACCGGAGCGGATCGAGCCGTTTCTGAGCACGACCGGCCTGAACCCGGCCAATCTGCGCCAGGCAGCCGGCGAGCCCGGCTTCCTCGCCGCCGTGCTCGACCATATCGGATCGAGCGATTCGCTCCTCCTGGAGTTTGCCGGAAATTTAAGGCTGAATCCCGAAATCGTCGCCGATGCCAGGCGCGTCCTCGCCGGGCCGGAGCCGGACGACTTCTCTTGAGCACGGGCGCGCCCTCGCCGCGCTATCTCTGCCGCGACTGCCTCGCGGATCACGACGCATCCGGGCCGGCGAAACGCTGCCCGGCCTGCGGCTCGCCGCGATTGCTCGGCCATCTCGAGCGCGACAGCTTGAGCCTCGCCCATATCGATTGCGACGCCTTCTATGCCACGATCGAGAAGCGCGAC
>JAEWKP010000124.1 GCA_023393655.1 Pseudomonadota bacterium
TTCGCCTTAGTCTCGTGGGCTCGGAGATGTGTATAAGTCACAGGGTTCAGGCCGCGCCGCGGGCCGCCGCTCCGGCGCCGCGCGCTGCGGCGGCTCCCGCGCGCGATCCGATCGCCGACCTGATCAACGGCGATCTGCGCCCGCCTGCGGAGGTCAGGGCGGCCAGCCGTTCAGCCACAGCCCCGCGCACCTGATCGGCGGCGCCCGGCATGGCGCGGCTGACCAGCGATTTCTGGGTCTCGGCCTATCTGCGGCAGGCGGCCTTCGATGGGCTTGTTGCCGTGCTGCGTCGCCGTGGCGCGCGTGAGGCCGGCGCCATCTTCGTCAAGCTCGACCGGCTGGACGGCACTGCCGCGCTCTACGGGCCGGCGCCGCAGGCGCTGGCCGAGGAGGATGGAGAGCGCCGCTTCCAGCTCCTGCTCGCTTCCGATCCGCTGGCGATCGAGGATCGTGTCGCGCGCGAGTTGCGCTTCGACAGTGATCTCTGGCTGGTCGAGATCGAGAACCGGGCCGGCGATCCGAGACTGGCGCTCGTCGGCGCCTGATCTGGCCTGCTGAAGCGCGGTTGTTCAGCCGTGCTCGCGCTTCGCGCCGAGCTTTCCGAGGATTTCCGACATAGCCGGCTGCGCCTCGGGCCGGGCATGGCCGGCGCGCGACGGCGTGCCGCTCGGGTCCATGGCGGGCAGGTGCTGGCCGCGCCGCTGCGGCGCGGCCGCCGTCGTTCCGGCGATGTGCATGGCCAGCCGGAAGGCGATCGCGGGCCGGACCGAGCGCATCAGCGCAACCAGCGCGAAGATGCGCTCGACCGAATGGGCGGTATCGTCGCCGAGCCGGATCAGGAAGCGCGTTGCTTCCTCGACCGTGGTGCCGCTCGCCGTAAGGACGAGCGCCGCCAGATCCCGCGACGTGTCGGACGCGATGGCATCGGCCAATACCGCGCCGCCGCCGAGATGCTCTGCGATGGCGGAAAAAGCAGCGTCGCGATCCTCGGCTGCGAGATCGAGCCAGCCGGCGAAGGCCGGACCGGTGAGGGCCGGGCGCCTGTCGCTGGGGTGCAGCGCCTCGCGGGCCATCAGTGATTCGACGATCGCGAGACGTCGTTCCGCGCCGGCATGCAGGAAAAGCGATGCGAGTTCGAGGTTGGACAGATCGGGGCGTGCGAGCAGGCCGGGCCGATAGGCCGGCTCGACCCGCGCCCGTGCGATCAGGCTGTCGACGGCGGCGCGCGGCATCGGGGCGCTGTGATTGGCGATCAGGGCAAGGTCGAGCGCGCGATTCGCGTCCGACACCAGCATGATCACGGCCTGGGCGGTGAGGTCGCTGCGGACGGCCAGGGCTGCGCGCATCGCCTTGTCGCCAGTTTCGACCAAACCTTCGAGCTCGGCCGCCGATACCGGCATGCCGTGGCGCAGCAGCTCCGCCAGCACGGCGCTCCCCTTCGCGGCGAGACCGGCGAGGACCGGCGCGGGCGTATGCGGCCAGCCGGCGAGCTTGCGCGCCAGGATCAGCGCCGTCGCCTCGTCGATGCCCGGCAGCAGCGCCTCGGCCAACTCGTTGAAAGCGGCGAGATCGTCTAGCGAGGGATGCGACGTCGAGAGCAGCAGGTCCGCTTTGACGCGCAGCGAGATCGGGCTGAGGTCGAGCCCGCCCTCGCGCGCCAGGCGAGCGAGGTCGGCGAGTTCCTTGGAGACGGATGCAGGCATGACGGACTCAGGGGGTACCGGGAAACTGATCGTGAATCAGCATTAATCCCCGACTGTTAAGGCTGCGTTAACCATGTCTGGGCCTGATGGGCTTGCGGGGCCTCGACTCGGTGCTGCCCGCACCTCGCCGATTCTCGCGTTGCAACCTAGGCGCTGGATAAGGAGGCGCACCATGGCCATCGTCATCCCCTTTGCGCCGCAGCGGCGCCCGCAGCAGGCCTCGGCCTGTCCTCTTCCGCAGCAGACAGCGGACATCCTGTTCTTCACGGGCGTGCGCTACGAGCGTCCGCCCGAAGCCCGGCCGCCGGCCGCAAAAACATCCGCCAATGCCCGTCCCCGGAAGGTCGCAGCGCGGAAAAGTGCCCGCAGGCAGCCTGCGTGACACGAAGCCCGGCCAAGCTGTCGCTCGCCTTGCTGGCGGCTGTGTCCGTTTCCGCCTGCACCGCCACCACGGGCGATCTCGGCCGGCCGCGCCCGACGGTCTGGTCGCAGCTCATCGCCCCCGAGGCGGGTTTCTGGTCCGCAACCGCCCGCGGCGAGCAGAGCTCCTATTTCCGCCTGACCGACGACGAGGAGCAGATGCGTGACCGCGCCTGGCGCTTCGTCATGCCGGCAAGCCCGAACAGCGTGTTCCAGGGTGAGGTCTCCAATCTCGCCCATACGCGCATCCTGCCGGTCGCTGCACAGTCGACCGATGTCGGCGACTATTTCCGCGGCCTGACCTCGATATCCTTCGCTTCCCAGGCTTCGCGCTACAACCGGCTGGCGGAGGATGCCAATGCCGATCGCCTGCTGATCGGCCCGTTCCGTGCCAATGCGGCACGGGTGGTGAGCATGGACCGGGTGCGGATGCGCACCGTCGAGGCTTCTCCCGATGTGCCCGTCGACAAGCAGGAACCGGCCTATGCGCGCGTCGTCGAGAACGAGGGGCTGGTCTTCTGGGTCTGCGAACGCCTCGATTTCCGCCTCCGCAGCTACCGTCACGCGCTGGTCAATCTCGTCGTCGAGATGCCCTCGCGCGAAGCCGTGAAGGCCGAGCGCGCGATCATGGCGCTGGAGATGGAAGCCAGGCCGCTCTGCCAGATGCCGCTCATCGGTACCTTCGGCGAAGGCGGCAAGCGGCCGGTCGTTTACAAGGGCTGAGCTAGTTCGCCGCGCCGCAGGCGACGCCAGTCGCGAGCGCCTCCGCATCAGCCCGGTCGGACGGCAGGCGCTGGAGCACGCGCGCGACGATAAGCCCCTGCTCGGTATCGGAGACGATGCGCAGCTCCCGGCTGGTCTCGCCCTCCTCATCGGCCGCGATGCGTTCGTCGCGCTGGGTCTCGGTCATCACCAGGAATTCGAGCGTGCCGCGGATCGCAGCCCGGTCGGTGATGGCATAGAGCACGCCGCCGCCCTGCCGGTGCAGCGTCAGGCCGAGCGGCAATGTGCCCGTGCGGGCGACCACCCGCATCGGGCCGGCGGAGAGATCGTAGCTGCAGATCGCGGTGACGACATTGGGATCGGCCTCGCGCAGGGCGGGCAGGCCGCGGGCATTGCCAGGGGAGGGGATCGGCTCGGCATGCCCGTCGATGCCAAGCTCGCGATAGGCATGGGCAGCGTCGCGCTGCGAGAGCACGGGGATCGCCAGGATTGTGACGATATGAACGATTCCCGCCAGGATCAGCCCGGCCAGTGTCGTGATCGCGAAGCGCGCCAAGCCGGAGCGCAGGCGCGGCCGCCAGGCGGCGAAGGGCGCGCTGCGCTTGTCCGTCGGATCGTGGCTGAGGGCGCTCATCGGCAATCGAGGCGCGTGATGCGCGGCAGGTTGGCGGCCCGTGTCTCGCCGGTCTGGCTCGATATCGGCGTATCGTAGAGCCGCAGGCGAAACTGGAAGCGCCCGCTCGCCGGCAGGGGCAGCCAGTTGCCGGCTTCAGGGGTGGCTGCCGCGATGATGGCGAGCCCGCCGTCCTCGGGGCGGACGATTTCCGAATCGGTGAAGCCGATGCGCTCCAGAGGCAGCCGGAACGGCAGGCCGTCGCCATCGGTGATGCCGATGGTCCAGCCGCGCGTCGTCGGCGTCGCTCCGGACAGCCGGTAGCGGCAACGTCCGTCCAGCGCTTGTCCCGCATCGTCCCGCTCGGCGATCAGCTGGAGCCCTTCGCCGGAGCCGAATGGCAGGTGGACCCCGCGGGCGAGATAGGCGCGCATATAGGGATCGACCTCGCGGCTGCCGCTGCGTGGCCAGGCCGTCCAGGCGCCGACCTCGACCCGGCCGATGGCCCGGCGCCCGGCCCCCCCCCAAAGGGCCGCGCCCAGCCCCAAGCCGGCGCCCAGGGCGGGGGTGTAGGGGGGGG
>JAEWKP010000242.1 GCA_023393655.1 Pseudomonadota bacterium
CGGATCAGCGGATGACGTAGGGCAGCAGGCCGAGGAAGCGGGCGCGCTTGATCGCCTGGGCGAGCTCGCGCTGCTTCTTGGCGGAGACCGCCGTGATGCGGGACGGAACGATCTTGCCGCGCTCGGAGATGTAGCGCGAGAGCAGACGCACGTCCTTGTAGTCGATCTTCGGAGCGCCTTCGCCCGAGAACGGGCAGGACTTGCGGCGGCGGAAGAAGGGGCGACGGGCGCCAGCGGATGCAGTCGACATTCTCAGGCCTCCGCTTCGGCGGTTTCGGTCGCTTCGTCGTCACGGCGCGGACGATCACGGCGCGGGCCGCGGTCGAAACGGTCGCCGCCACGCTCCGGACGGTCGTCGCGATCACGCTTCTGCAGCATGGCCGACTGACCTTCCTCGAGCTCCTCGACCTTGATGGTCATGAAGCGCAGGATGTCCTCGTTGATGCGCATCTGGCGCTCCATCTCCAGCACGGCGGCGGAGGGAGCCTCGATGTTCAGCAGCGTGTAATGCGCCTTGCGGTTCTTCTTGATGCGGTAGCCGAGGGACTTGACGCCCCAGTACTCGACCTTGCGGATGGCGCCGCCATTCGCTTCGATCACGCCCTTGAACTGCTCGACAAGAGCTTCGACCTGCTGCGCGCTGACATCCTGCCGCGCGAGCAGCACATGCTCGTACAATGCCATATGTGGCCTTCCTTGTTTCACCCTGCTTCGCCCGGCGCGGAGCCCTCCGAGCCCTGGATAAGGCCCGACAGGATTTCATCGAAGGCGGAGACACGGGATGACGGTTCCGAAGAACCTGCGCTCTCCCTTGCGGGCAAGCGCCATCCGTTCAGCCCCCGGCCGAACAAGCAGGAGGCGGTGGTTACAGCGTCCGACGCATCATGGCAACCGGAATCTGGTGTGGACGAGCGTCTGTCGGGCGGAAAAGATGGGCGTTGTGCTTGACTTGGCCGCTAAACCGATGTGACAGCCCCGTCATAATACATAAGTAGTGAAGAACGGGGCGTTCCGCACATGACCACAGCCTTCATCTTTCCGGGCCAGGGTTCGCAGGCCGTCGGTATGGGCAAGAGCCTGGCCGAGAACTTCGCCGTCGCGAAGGCGGTCTTCGACGAGGTCGATGCGGCGCTGTCGCAGAAGCTCTCGGCCGTGATGTGGGAGGGGCCGTCCGAAGAGCTGACCCTGACCGCCAATGCCCAGCCGGCGCTAATGGCGGTGAGCCTTGCGGTGGTGCGGGTTCTCGAAAGCGAAGCCGGGCTCGACCTGAAGCGCGATTCGGCTTTCGTCGCCGGTCATTCGCTCGGTGAGTATTCGGCGCTGGCCGCCGCCGGGACCTTCTCGATCGGCGATGCCGCCCGCCTGCTGCGCATTCGTGGCGACGCCATGCAGAAGGCCGTGCCGGCGGGGCAGGGTGCGATGGCGGCGCTGCTCGGCTCCGAGCTCGATCTCGCCCGCGAGATCGCCACGGCCGCAGCGCAGGGTGAAGTTTGCGAAGCCGCCAACGACAATGGCGGCGGTCAGGTCGTGCTCTCCGGCGCCAAGGCCGCGATCGACCGCGCCATCGTGCTGGCCGGCGAGCGCGGCGTGAAGCGCGCCATGCTGCTGCCGGTTTCCGCGCCCTTCCATTGCGCGCTGATGCAGCCGGCCGCCGATGCGATGCGCGACGCGCTCGCCAAGGTCGCGGTGCAGGCGCCGGTCGTGCCGGTCGTTGCCAATGTCGGCGCTGCGCCGCTGAGCGATCCCGATGCGATCCGCGCTTCGCTGGTCGCGCAGGTCACCGGGACCGTGCGCTGGCGCGAATGCGTGCAGGCGATGGCCGCCGCGGGCGTCACCGATTTCGTCGAGGCCGGCAGCGGCAAGGTCTTGGCCGGGCTCGTCAAACGTATCGTCGCAGGCGCGGCGCCGGTCTCGATCGGCACGGCCGAGGACATCGCGGCCTGGAAGGCCCGCAACGCGTAAGTGCAGAAACCCGGGACGGGCTGCAGCGGCAGGATGCCGAACAAGGGGAGCGAACATGTTTGATCTGACCGGCCGCAAGGCCCTGGTGACCGGCGCGACAGGCGGCCTCGGCGGGGCCATCGCCCGGACGCTGCATGCGCAGGGTGCCAGCGTCGCGATCTCCGGAACGCGCGCGGAAGCGCTGGAAGCGCTGGCGGCCGAGCTTGGCGAGCGCGTCGTGATCGCGCCCTGCAATCTCTCCGACAAGGATTCGGTCGAGGCGCTCGTGCCGACTGCCGAGGAGAAGCTCGGCGGGCTCGACATTCTCGTCAACAATGCCGGCATCACCCGCGACAACCTGTTCATGCGTCTCAAGGACGAGGACTGGGACAGCGTGCTCGCCGTCAACCTCACCGCGGCCTTCCGGTTGTCGCGCGCCGCGGTGAAGTCGATGATGCGCCGCCGCTACGGCCGAATCGTCGCGATCGGCTCCGTCGTCGGCACGATGGGCAATCCGGGCCAGGGCAACTACGCCGCCGCCAAGGCGGGCCTGATCGGCATGTCCAAGGCGCTCGCGGCCGAGGTCGCGAGCCGCAACATCACCGTCAACGTGGTCGCGCCGGGCTTCATCGAGTCGCCGATGACCCAGGCGCTGAACGACAAGCAGCGCGAAGGCATCCTCTCCGACGTGCCGATGGGGCGGCTGGGCGCGGGTGCGGATGTGGCCGCGGCCGTCGCTTTTCTCGCCAGCACGGAGGCCGGCTACGTGACCGGGCAGACGCTGCACGTCAACGGCGGAATGGCAATGATCTAGGGGCGTTAGCGCCCATTCCGGATCGGCTTTGATAAGCCAGAAGCGCTCTCGCCAGCCCGTAAAGGGTATGTTAACTAGCGCCGTCGCGCTGGCGCTGGGCGATCCGAGGGGACTTGACGAAACCTCGGTTGTTGCGTTTGTGCAGGCTTCGAGCTTTCCGGATCGCGGACATCGTCAAGATGGCGCGGCGGCTCGGAATGAGATTCCTCCACCGCGTCGCACCCCTGCGATGCGTTTTCAGTTTCTAAGTCTAAGGAAGAGACCCATGAGCGATGTTGCCGAGCGCGTGAAGAAGATCGTGGTCGAGCACCTCGGCGTCGAGGCCGACAAGGTCGTCGACGGCGCCAACTTCATCGAGGACCTGGGCGCGGACAGCCTCGACACTGTCGAGCTCGTGATGGCCTTCGAGGAAGAGTTCGGCGTCGAGATCCCGGACGATGCGGCCGAGACCATCCTCACGGTCGGCGACGCCGTGAAGTACATCGACAAGGCGTCCGCCTGATCTTCCGATGACTGGCGTATCGGCGGGAGAAAAGCCATGAGGCGTGTCGTCGTGACCGGCCTGGGCCTGCTCTCGCCGTTCGGCATGGGCGTTGACCACTGCTGGCGAGAGCTGCTGTCCGGCCGCAGCGCCTGCCGCCGCATCACCGAGTTCGAGGTGGGCGATCTTCCTGCGAAGATCGCCCACATCATCCCGCGCGGCGACGGCTCCGACGGCACCTTCAATCCCGAATCGGTGCTGGAGCCGAAGGAGCTGCGCAAGATCGGCGACTTCATCCTCTACGGCATCGCAGCCGCCGACGAGGCGCTTGCCGATTCGGGCTGGAAGCCCCAGACCGAGGAAGAGCGCTGCGCCACCGGCGTCATGATCGGCTCGGGCATCGGCGGCATCAGCGGCATTGCCGAGAACGCGCTTATCCTCGAGCAGCGCGGTCCGCGCCGCATCAGCCCCTTCTTCATCCCCGGCAACATCATCAACCTGGTCTCCGGCCAGGTGTCGATCCGCCACGGGCTTAAGGGCCCCAACCACGCCGTCGTCACCGCTTGCTCGACCGGCGCGCATGCCATCGGCGACGCGGCGCGGCTGATCATGTTCGGCGACGCCGACGTGATGGTGGCTGGCGGCACGGAATCGCCGATAGACCGCCTGTCGGTGGCCGGCTTCGCCGCCTGCCGCGCACTGTCGACCGAGCGCAACGATACGCCCGAAAAGGCCTCCCGCCCCTATGACCGCGACCGCGACGGCTTCGTCATGGGAGAGGGCGCCGGCGTCGTGGTGCTGGAGTAACTCGAGCACGCCAAGGCGCGCGGCGCGAAGATCTACGCCGAGGTGATCGGCTACGGTCTGACCGGCGACGCCTACCACATCACCGCGCCGGCCGAAGACGGTGACGGCGCCTTCCGCTGCATGAGCGCAGCCTTGAAGCGCGCCGGGCTGACGCCGGCCGACGTCGACTACATCAATGCCCACGGTACCTCAACGCCGCTCGGCGACGAGATCGAGCTCGGCGCCGTCCACCGGCTCGTCGGCAACGCCGCCGGGCGGGTCTGCATGTCGTCGACCAAGTCGTCGACCGGCC
>JAEWKP010000347.1 GCA_023393655.1 Pseudomonadota bacterium
CGAAAATGTCTTCGCGGGCCATCGTCATATCCTTGGGAACAATCTGGAAACTCGTGTTTTCTGGGCTCAGGCCAGCGCAATCCGGACGCGCCGGTTCTGCTTGCCCTTCTTCTCGATATCGGTGACCGCGACCGTGCCGATCTCGGCGGTGTTGCGGACATGCGTGCCGCCGCAGGGCTGCAGGTCGATATCGCCGATCGCGACGAGCCGGACGCGGCCCGAACCGCGCGGCGGCTTCACCGACATCGTCTTGACCAGACCCGGATTGGCGTCGAGCTCCTCGTCGGTGATCCAGCGCTCGGTGACGTCTGCGTTGCGCGTGACCAGCGCATTGAGCTTCTCGGAAATCTCGGCCTTGTCGAGCCCGCCTTCGGGAATGTCGAAATCGAGCCGCCCGTCGCCGTCGCCGATCGAGCCGCCGGTGACCGGGAAGGCGAGCACGACGCTCAGCAGATGCAGCGCGGTGTGGATGCGCATGCGCTTAAAGCGGCGCTCCCAGTCGAGCACGGCCGTCACCGCCTCGCCGGGGGCCGACAGGGCCTGCCCTTCGGCCGGGACATGGATGACCCGGCTCTTGTCCTCGGGATCGTAGATCGTGGTGGCGATCGTGATCAGGCTGCCGTCAGCGCGGCGCAGATGCCCGGCATCGCCCGGCTGGCCGCCGCCTGTCGCGTAGAAATTCGTGCGGTCAAGGATGATGCCGCCGCGCTCGTTGACGGCCTCGACCGTCGCCGACGTTTCCTTGAGATAGGCATCCTGTCGAAAGAGAAGTTCGGTCGGCATGATCTCGTCATTTCACTGGCGGCGCGGAGCGCCCTCGCGGCGCAGACTGCACCGATTGCCGCCGAGGTGCCACCGCGTTGGCGGGATAGCGGGGATGATTTGGGCCGCATGGCTTTCGGTCGCGCGATTAGATGCCTAGATGACTGTCCCGCCAACCCGGAGCCAGCATGGCCTTGCCCCGCATGAAGCCGCAGGACGGCGTCGCCTGGATCACCGGTGCCAGTTCCGGCATCGGGGCCGCGGTCGCGCTCGAACTGGCGGCGCGGGGCTGGACGGTTGCCGTCACCGCCCGGCGCCTGGAGATGCTTGAACGCCTCGCCCGCAGCGCCGAGAAGCTGCCCGGCCGCATCGTCGCCCATGCCGGCGACGTGACCGATGCGCAGGGCATGCGGAATGTCGCTGATGCGATCGAGAGCATCCACGGGCCGATCGCGCTGGCCTTCCTGAATGCCGGCATCGCGTCCGGGCTGGGGCGGGCGGTCGATGTCGAGACCGTCGAGGCGGTGGTCGGCGTCAATCTGCTTGGAGTCGCCAAGAGCTTCTTCGCCGTGCAGCCGCGCATGGTCGCGCGGGGCAGGGGGCAGATCGCGGTCAATGCCTCGCTCGTCGGCTATCGCGGCCTGCCGGGCGCAGCCGCCTACGGCGCGGCGAAGGCGGGAGCGATCCATTTCTGCGAATCGATGCGCTTCGATTGCGAGGCGGCCGGCATCCGCCTGCAACTGGTCAATCCCGGCTTCATCGCGACGCCGATGACGGAGGGCCGCCGCTTCCCGATGCCCTTCCTGCTGACGGTGGAGGAGGGCGCACGGCGAATCGTCGATGGTTTCGAGCGTGGCGGCTTCGAGGTCACCGTGCCGCGCCGCCTCGCCTGGATCCTGAAGGCCGCGCGCCTTTTACCCTATCCGGCGTATTTCGCGCTGATGAGCCGCTTTGCCGAGCGTAGCGGCTGAAACCGGCGTCAGCTATTGCGGATCGCCACGAAGGCGTCGAGCGCGCGCTGGCGTCCGAAAGCGAGATCGACAAGCGGGGCAGGGTAGGTCTCGCCGATTCTGACGCCGGCGTCGCGCAGCGCCTTCTCGGAAGCCTTCCAGGGCTGGTGGATGTCCTTGTCGGAAAGCCCCGCCAGCTCCGGCACCCATTGGCGAACGTAAGCGCCTTGGGGATCATGGGTTTCGCCCTGCGTCACCGGGTTGAAGATGCGAAAATAGGGCGAGGCATCGGCTCCCGAGCCTGCGACCCATTGCCAGCTCGCGGCGTTGTTGGCCGCGTCGGCATCGACCAGCGTGTCCCAGAACCAGGCTTCGCCGGCCCGCCAGTCCTGCAGCAGATGCTTGATCAGGAAGGAGGCGACGACCATCCGCACGCGGTTATGCATCCAGCCGGTCGTCCAGAGCTCGCGCATGCCGGCATCGACGAGCGGAATGCCGGTCTGCCCGCGCTGCCAGCGGCGGAGTGCCGTCTCGTCCGGCTGCCAGGGGAAGGCGTCGAATCGCGAATCGTAATTGCGGCGCGCGAGGTCGGGGTTGTGGAAGAGCAGGTGGTGCGAGAATTCCCGCCAGCCGATCTCCGAAAGGAATTTTTCGGCGTCCTGCTCCGATCCTGCGGCTTCGTCGGTGGCGCGGGCGTGATGCAGGGCATGCCAGACCTGACGCGGGCCGATTTCGCCGAAATGCAGATGCGGCGACAACCGCGATGTCGCGGCCCGATCCGGCCGGTCGCGATCTTCGGCATAGCCTGAAAGCCCGCTGCCGAGAAAATCGTCGAGCCGTGCCGCTGCACCTGCCTCTCCCGGCGTCCATGCGTCTCGCAAGCCGCCGGCCCAATTGGGCTTTTTCGGTTCCAGCCCGAGGGCATCCAGCGGCACCGTCAGGGCTTCGAGCGAAGCGGGCAGGGGCAGTGCCTGGATTCGCGCGGGAACGGGGATCGGAGCGGCCGGCTCGCCCTTCTGACGGGCGGCGCGCCAGTAGGGCGTGAACACCTTCATCGGCTGTCCGGTCGTGGTGGTCACCTGCCAGGGCTCATTGAGCAGATGGCTGTTGAAACTGCGGACATCGATGCCGTTTCCGGACAACGCCTCCTTGAGCCGGCTGTCGAGCGCGATCCCCTTCGCCTCGTAGCGGCGGTTCCAGGTGACCCGGTCGATCCCTGCCTCTGCCGCAACCCGTGGCAGCAATTCGGCCGGATCGCCTTTCATCAGCACGAGCCGCCCGCCCTTCGTCGCGAGCGCCTCGCCAAGCGCATCGAGCGAGCGCGACAGCCACCAGCGCGAGGCGCCTCCCAACGCGCGGCGATCGCTACCTGTATCGAGGATGTAGAGGCATAAGGTCGGCCCGGCCTCGGATGCGGCAGCGAGCGCCGGATTGTCCGCCAGCCGCAGATCGTTTCGGAACCAGTGAAGGGCGCGTCCAGTCATTATTCCTCATCCCCGGCACGGCCACGCAGGCCGCAATCCCCATCACCGCGACCGAGGCGGAACGGGGCCGGACAAGAGAAAATTTTTTTGGAAGCGCTGGCTCGCAGGGATTCGAGAACGGGCCGGCTCCTGCCGAATCTGTTATCGTCGCTCAGATTTCCAGCGGCAGGTGCAGGACATCGGCGACCAGCCAGGACACGCCCGCCGTCCCGGCCATGAGGACCGCTATCAGAATGGCTTCGAACATGACGCTACTCCGCCCCAAAACGGGCGGCTGCCACTAACTCAAATTTTAACGATTTGTAAATGAAGTTCTTAAGGCGAATCACAGCCTGAACGATGGCTCCCGATGGACGGCTGTTGAGACGATGGATGCATTGGAGGAAGCCGGTCTCGATCTCGAGCTCGGAGAAATCGGCCGGAAGCTGGACACCCTGTTCAGCGCGCGCCGCCCTCGGACGGCGCCGCGGCACAAGCCGGCGGCATTCGAAGTCTCGGCTGCCGAGGCAGGGGCCGGTCGCCTGCGCGTGATGCTGGACGCCGACCTGCCGGAGGCGATCGGCCGGACGATTCTCACGCTGGCGATCAAGCATGGCTCGGGGCCAAAGCGGGGCGAGGGCTCGCAGAAAGCCGCTTCGACTTCGTCGGCCGATGCCGTCCGAAAGGACTGACGAGGCGGCCCGAAAGCCGCGGCGGCGATCTCCGCTGCTTGGGATCGGGAACCCGAAGCCCGCTCGGGCGTCCCCTTACTAGATGAAGGATTCGAAAAAACCGCCTTTGGATTTTTGGCTCTGGCTAGCCGTCATCGGCCTGACGGTGATCGTCGCCGTGTCGTCGCTGACATTTCCGGAGCGGGTCGCACCGAATCTGTTTCAGTCGCACTCCTCGATGCGCTGAAACGGAGAGGGTGCCACCGATCCTGCCGATCGGGCTACGGCCGCAGTGGCTATCAAAAGGAGAAAAGCGCGATCATCAGCGCTTGGGATCTTTGGAGGCCTCGCCCGGAATCGAACCGGGGTGCAAGGATTTGCAGTCCTCTGCGTACCCACTCCGCCACGAGGCCTTCCGGCCAAAACGGCCACGGCCGCTTCAGCGAGAGCGCAATAACCACAAGCCGCGTCGCGCCGCAACCCGGCATCGCAACTTCCACAGCGGCGGCGACAAATCTGCCGGGTCGGCTCGCAAGGGGGTTGCGCTATCCGGATCGCGCGGCTAAGACGCCGCCACGTTGTTCCCGGATAGCTCAGCGGTAGAGCAATCGACTGTTAATCGATTGGTCGCAGGTTCGAATCCTGCTCCGGGAGCCAGCCTCCTCCTGACATCGATGGTTCGTCCTCACCGAGCGGCACAAGCTGCCTGCCGCCAGCCGGCGCTTGCCTTTTGCGCGAGCCTCGAACAGAAAGCTGCCGAAGAACGGCGCGATCGCTGCACCGGTTCGATGCGGCTTCACAGCAGCGGCCGCCCCCTTGCAGCACCGGCGTCGTGGACGGAGAGTTCGGGCATGGACGATTTTACCTCGCTGCGCCGCAATATGGTCGATTGCCAGCTGCGCACCTATGACATCACCGACCGGGCCGCGCTGGCGGCGGCGGATTCGGTGCCGCGCGAAGCGTTCGCTCCCGAGAACCTCGCCCATCTCGCCTATCTCGATCAGGCGATTCCGCTGCCGGGCACCGGCCGGGCGCTGATGACCCCGATGGTCGCCGTGCGGATGATCCAGCTGCTCGATCCGCAGCCGGGCGAAGACGTGCTCGAATATGCCGGTGGTTCCGGCTACGGCGCGGCTTTGATGAACCATATGGGGGCGAAAGCCACGCTCTGGGAGCCTGACGCGCCGGCGCGCGCCCTGGCGGAAGCGGCGCTTGTTCGTGCGGGCTCCGCCGGCGTGACGGTCACAGCCACGCAGCCCGGCGATGCCAGCTTCGACGCGATTCTCGTCAGCGGCGCCTGCGAGGTCGTGCCCGAAGCGCTTTTCCCGCTGCTGCGGCCGGAAGGCCGGCTCATCGTGGTCGAGGGCCTGGGCCGCGCCGCGCGGGTCGTGCTCTATCTGAAGTCCAGCGATGTCGTCTCCGGCCGACCGGTTTTCGACGCAGCGGCGCCGGTTCTGTCGGAGTTTCGCCGTCCTGCGGCCTTCGTTTTCTGAAACGGCTGGTGTCGCATTTTTGCGGCACTGTACGAACGAAACCATCCCGGAGCCGCGCAATGCGTTGGCGGGAGGTGCCGGAACGGTTATGAATTGCAACTCTGCCGAGGCTGGGGCGATGCCTGGGCGCGACTTTCAGTGCGCACATGAGGCGTCCAGTGTATAAACGCGACGAAAAGACTTTCCGGTTCGGGCTCTCCACCGTCTTCGCCTTGGCGTTGGCGGGTGGCTGGGCGGGGCCGGTTTCGGCTCAGACAATGGAAGCCGCGCTCGCGCGAGCCTATTCCGCCAATCCGACCCTCAACGCGCAGCGTGCCTCGGTCCGCGCGACCGACGAGAACGTGCCGCAGGCGAAGGCGGGCTATCGCCCGCGAATCACGGCCTCGGCCGATATCGGCGCCAGCATCACGGAATCGGGGATTCCGGCCTTCGCCAGCACCTCGCCGGTCCATAACAATACCGTGTCCCGTCTCGCGCCGCGCGGCGCCGGCGTGCAGGTCGACCAGAACATCTTCGACTCCGGCAGGACCCGCAATGCCGTCGGCCAGTCCGAATCGCAGGTGCTCGGCGCCCGCGCCACCCTGCGCAATACCGAGCAGAACGTGCTGCTCGACGCCGCGACGTCCTACATGAACGTGCTGCGCGATACCGCGATCCTCAACCTCAACCGCAACAACGTCGAGGTGCTCGAAGAGCAGTTGCGCCAGACGCGTGACCGCTTTCAGGTCGGCGAAGTGACGCGCACCGACGTGGCGCAGGCGGAAGCCCGCCTGTCTTCGGCGCGGTCCCAGGCGATTCTCGCCGAATCGAACCTGAAGACCTCCGTGGCCCGCTTCCGGCAGAATGTCGGCACCGAGCCGCGCTCGCTCGCTCCAGGACGCCCGGTCGAGAGGCTCTTGCCGAAATCGTTGCCGGCCGCGCTGAACCAAGCCCTGTCGAACCACCCGGCCATCATCGCTTCGCTTCACGGCGTCGACGCGGCCGAGCTCCAGGTCAAGGTCACCGAGGCGGATCTCTATCCGGTGGTCGGCGTGCGCGGCGTTGTCCAGCAGCGCTACGACACCCAGTTCTCCGGCGACAACCGCTTCTCGGCCAGCATCGTCGGCACGCTGACGATCCCGATCTACGAGGGCGGCCAAGTCTATGCCCGGACGCGCCAGGCCAAGGAAACGGCGGGCCAGCGCCGGATCGAGGTCGACACCCAGCGCGACACCGTGCGCGCCGCCGTCGTCTCCGCCTGGGGCGGGCATGAAGCGGCCAAAGCCCAGATCGTCGCCGCCCAGGCCCAGGTTGAGGCGGCCTCCACCGCCTTGTCCGGTGTCCGCGAGGAGGCCAAGGTCGGGCAGCGCACCACGCTCGACGTGCTCAACGCCCAGCAGGAGCTGGTGAGCGCGCGTTCGAGCCTCGTCGTCGCGCAGCGCGACCGCGTCGTGGCGTCCTATGCGGTGCTCTCCGCCATCGGCAAGCTCTCCGCCCAGTCGCTCAAGCTCAAGGCCGAGATCTACGACGCCCGCCAGCATTACGAGCAGGTCCAGGGCAAGCTCTGGGGCACGCAGACGCCCGACGGCCGCTGAGTCCCGGCCGGCAGCCTCGCACCACGGCGTATTCGGGCAACAGGGCGGATTTCTCCTGTGGGGGAGCCGGCTGGCGCCTTGTCTGACAGCAGCGCCGTGGAATACTGCGCTCGTGGAGCAGCGTTGATTCTGTCGGCGCGCCCGGTGTCCAACGGTTAGACTCATGAGCGCGCAAGCCAAGCCCAGCGAACCGTCGATGGAGGAAATCCTTGCCTCCATCCGCCGGATCATTTCGGACGATGAGGCGAAGCCCGCCGATGAGGCTGCGGCGCCGCAGGTAGAGGTGGCGCCCGAGCCGGATCCGGTCGCGGCGATCGACGACGACGATGTTCTCGATCTCGGAGCCGAGGCGGCCCTGGTCGCAGCACCGGAGCCTGAGCCGGCCGCGCTCCCTGACGATTCCGATGTCGCTTTCCTCGAGGAGGAGCCCGCTGCGGCCCTGCCTCCGGAACCACCGGCCCCTGCCGTCGAGCCGCAGCCGGTTCCGGTCCAGCCCGAACCACGGCCCGAGCCCGCTGCCACGCCGGTCCCCGATATGGCGAGCCTGCTGTCGGATCAGGCCAGCTTTGTCGTGACCAATGCCTTCGGCCAGCTGGCCAACACCGTGCTCAGCAACAATGCACGGACGTTGGAGGATCTGGTCAAGGACATGCTGAAGCCGATGCTGAAGACCTGGCTCGACGACAACCTGCCGACCATGGTCGAGCGGCTGGTGCGCGCCGAGATCGAGCGAGTCGCGCGCGGCGGCCGAAGTTAAGCCGGCCGCCCGGCGTCGCGCTGGTCGAAGCCGCTTCAACCCGTATTGACGCCCCGGCGGCGCCGCGGCCGTGGTCGCCCGCGCTCGAAAGCGCCAGCCTCCTGCAGCCGCAGCAATCCGTAGCCGAGCATGGCGAAGGCTGTCGCCGGTGCGCCCAGCCGCGAGACCAGCATGGTCAGGCCGACGGCGACCGGGCGGGGGTAACGGCCGGAGGCCGCTTCAACGGCAAACCAGGCCCCGAGGGCATGGACCAAGAGTTTCATCATCGCATCCTGCTCGTCGTTGCGGGGGTCAGAGGGAAACCTTGCGGTTTTCGCCGAGATCCGGCTTGGCGCCCGTCAGGGCTGCCGCAGCCATCTTGACGCTGGTGACGATCTTGCCGGGGCTATCCCAGAATTCCGCCATGCTCGGCCGGACGCGCAGCACCCGGATGTTCGGATCGTTCTCGTCGTCCCAGAACGCCCGGTTGCTCGCATCCCAGAGGTCATGCACGCGCTGGCGGTCGTCGACGACGGTGGCGGTCCCCGTCACCGAGAGATAGCGCTGGCTATCGGTATCGGCGAAGGCGACGCAGACATTGTCGTTGATCTGGATCTCGTCGTCCTTGTGGTGGCGGCGGTCGGTCAGGAAGTAGATCGCATCGTCCGCGCGCTCGCCATGGGCGTGCATCGGCCGGGCGCGCAACTCATCGCCCTGGCCGTCATGGGTGACGAGCATCGCGAACTTGATTGAATCGATCAGGTCCCAGACCCGTGTCTGGTCGCTGTGGTGAGGCATATCGCCCTCCCTGTTGGCTGGTGTTGGCTACTGCTTGGTCCAACGGGGCGCGGCGCGGCTGGTTCCGTCGCAGGAGAAAGCGGTCAGGCCGGAACCCCGCAGCGGCTCGTGCGTATCAGGAAGGAAGCGTCGGGATCGCCCGGCGCCGGCGGCGATGCCGTTTTCACAGCCCTTCTCGATCCGAGGTTTTGCCATGGCCAAGATTGCAGCCAAGACCGCGCCCCGCAGCGCCCCGAAAAGCTCGACCACGGCGAAAGTGGTGAAATCCAGCCGGATCGAC
This sequence comes from Pseudomonadota bacterium, assembly GCA_023393655.1. Classification (GTDB taxonomy): domain Bacteria; phylum Pseudomonadota; class Alphaproteobacteria; order Rhizobiales; family Beijerinckiaceae; genus Allobosea. The sequence continues at coordinate 8,728 of JAEWKP010000347.1, forward strand.
CTGGCATCGAACACCAAGACGAAGGTCATCGGCCTGCTCAACGAGCGCCTTGCGGATGGCATCGACCTCTCGCTCGTCACCAAGCAGGCGCACTGGAACCTGAAGGGGCCGGGTTTCATCGGCATCCACCTGATGCTCGACGGTTTCCGCGCCGAGCTCGACACCCATGTCGACACGGTCGCGGAGCGCATCGCCCAGCTCGGCGGCATTGCTTTCGGCACGACGCAGACCACGGCCCAGTCGACCTCGCTCAAGCCCTATCCGACCGAGATCGTCGCCGTTCCGGATCATCTCGCCGCGCTGATCGAACGCTATGCCGATACCGCCAACAAGGTCCGCGAGGCGATCGACGCCTGCGACGAGGCCGGCGATGCCGACACTGCCGATCTGCTGACCGCCTATTCCCGCATGCTCGACAAGTCGCTCTGGTTCCTGCAGTCGAACCTCGCCTGAAGGTCGGTGTAGAACGGCCGCTCGTCATCGAAAACGTTGACGCGCGGCCCGTGCATGGGCTCTTAAGGCGCGAGACCTATTTGGCCCGTGATTTTCTGGCCGGGGCAGGTTCCCCGGCCTTTCTGCGTTCGAGCGATGCGATGATGGACAAGACTTTCGAACCGGCTGCCGTCGAGGCCCGGATCAGCAAGGCCTGGGACGAGGTTGAAGCCTTCAAGGCGGGCAGGGGTGCCGCGCCCGGCGCCGAGCCCTATTGCATCGTGATCCCGCCGCCGAACGTCACCGGCTCGCTGCATATGGGCCACGCACTCAACAACACGCTGCAGGACGTGCTTTGCCGGTTCGAGCGCATGCGCGGCAAGGATGTGCTCTGGCAGCCCGGCACCGACCATGCCGGCATCGCGACGCAGATGGTCGTCGAGCGCAAGCTCGCCGCCGAGAACCGCACCGACCGCCGCACGATGGGGCGCGAGGCTTTCCTCGCCGAAGTCTGGAAGTGGAAGGAAGAGTCGGGCGGCACGATCTTCAACCAGCTCCGCCGTCTCGGCGCCTCCTGCGACTGGTCGCGCGAGCGTTTCACCATGGACGAGGGGCTCTCGGCCGCCGTCCTCAAGGTCTTCGTCGGCCTGCACAAGCAGGGGCTGGTCTACCGCGCCAAGCGGCTGGTGAACTGGGACCCGAAATTCCAGACCGCGATCTCGGATCTCGAGGTGCTGCAGGTCGAGAAGACCGGCTCGTTCAAATGGCAGCGCGGCGGCGAGGATGAGTTCGACGCGGCCAAGCTCGACAAGGCGCTGAATCGCGATCCGAACGGCCATCTCTACTATTTCAACTATCCGCTCGAGGGCGCGACCTACGACGCCGATGACGCCTCGACCTTCATCACCGTCGCGACGACGCGGCCGGAGACGATGCTGGGCGATACCGGCGTCGCGGTTCACCCCGAGAACGAAAAGATCGGCCATCTGATCGGCCGCAGCGCCGTGCTGCCGCTGGTCGGCCGCATCATCCCGATCTTCGGCGACGACTATGCCGATCCGGAGAAGGGCACCGGCGCGGTCAAGATCACGCCGGCGCACGATTTCAACGATTTCGAGGTCGGCAAGCGCCATCAGCTCGACGTCGTCAACATCCTCGACGGCGAGGCGCGCATCCTGCTCGCCGGCAACGAGGATTTCCTCGCCGGCGCCAAGCCGGAGGCCGAGACGCTGGCGCTCGACGGCACTGACCGCTTCGTCGCGCGCCGCCGCGTCGTCGAGATGATGGCCGCCCGCGGCTTGCTGGTGAAGGTCGAGCCGAATACCCATACCGTCCCGCATGGCGACCGCTCGGACGTCGTGATCGAGCCCTGGCTGACCGACCAGTGGTATGTCGACGTCAAGCCGCTGGCACAGCGCTCGATCAAGGCGGTGCAGGACGGCCGCACCAAGTTCACGCCCGAGAACTGGACCAAGGTCTATTACGACTGGCTGGAGAACATCGAGCCCTGGTGCGTCTCGCGCCAGCTCTGGTGGGGCCACCAGATCCCGGCCTGGTATGGGCCGGATGGCGAGGTCTTCGTCGCGGAGTCGGCGGCCGAGGCTCAGACGCTGGCGATGGCGCATTACGGCGACACCGTCGCGCTGACGCGCGACGAGGACGTGCTCGACACCTGGTTCTCCTCGGCGCTCTGGCCGTTCTCGACGCTGGGCTGGCCGGACGAGACGTCTGAGCTGAAGCGCTACTACCCGACGGCGACGCTGGTCACCGCCTTCGACATCATCTTCTTCTGGGTCGCCCGGATGATGATGATGGGCCTCAACTTCATGGACGAGGTGCCATTCAAGGACGTCTACATCCACGCCATCGTTCGCGACGAGAAGGGCGCGAAGATGTCGAAGTCGAAGGGCAACGTCATCGATCCGCTGGTGCTCGTCGACAAATACGGCGCCGACGCACTGCGCTTCACGCTGTCGGCCATGGCCGCCCAAGGGCGCGACATCAAGCTCAGCACGCAGCGCGTCGAGGGCTATCGCAACTTCGCGACCAAGATCTGGAATGCCGCGCGCTTCGCCGAGATCAATGGTTGTGCCCGCGCGGAGGGCTTCGACCCGGCATCCGTCAAACAGCCGCTCAACCGCTGGATCCTCAGCGAGGCAGCGCAGGCAGCCGAAGAGATCGCCGCCGGCATCCCGAGCTTCAGGTTCAACGAGGCGGCGGGCGCGGCCTATCGCTTCGTCTGGAACCAGTTCTGCGACTGGTATCTCGAACTGGCCAAGCCCGTGCTGCAGGGCGAGGGCGTCGATGCCGCGGCCCGCGCCGAGACGCAGGCGACGGTGGCCTATGTCATCGACCTGATCTGCCAGCTCCTGCACCCGTTCATGCCGTTCCTGACCGAGGAGCTCTGGGCGCAGAAGGCCGAGGCCGGCGCGCCGCGCAAGCTCGCGGCGGGCGACGCCTCGCTGGTCTGCCTGACGCGCTGGCAGGACCTCTCGGCGCTGAAGAATGCCGCGGCGGAAGCCGAGATCGGCTTCGTCGTCGACCTGATCTCGGACATCCGCTCGGTGCGCTCAGAGGTCAATGTGCCGGCCGGCACGCAGGCGCCGCTCGTCCTCGTCAACGCTTCGGCCGCGACACGTGCGACGATCGAGAGCTGGCGGCCGATGATCGAGCGCCTGGCGCGTGTCTCCGACATCGCCTTCGAGACGGCGGCGCCGGCCCAGTCGGCCCAGATCATCGTGCGCGGCGAGGTCGCGGCCCTGCCGCTGGCCGGGCTGATCGATCTCGACGCCGAGCGCTCGCGCCTGACCAAGGAGCTCGCCAAGCTCGACCAGGACATCGCGGTCGTCGAGAAGAAGCTCGGCAACCCTGATTTCATGGCCCGCGCGCCCGACGAGATCGTCGAGGAGAACCGTGAGCGCAAGGCTGCGGCCGAGGCCCGCAAGCTCAAGGTCGCGGAGGCTTTGGCGCGGCTGGCCTGACCGGGATATCGCATTCCGGTCACGCTGGTGTCGTCAAATTGACGCTGATCCAAGAGAGGACTCGCATTCCCACGCGGACCCCGCTTAGATGCGCCCGACGCAAACCCGCCATGCAGAATGCGTGGCGGCACAAGGACCGGCTGTTCAGAACCCATGCTCAAGCGAGCCTATGACTGGTGCGTTTCCTACGCCTCCCATCCCGCGGCCCCCTGGCTGCTCTTCGGCCTGACCTTCATTGAAAGCTCGTTCAGCCCGCTGCCGCCGATCCCGCTGCTGATTCCGATGTGCATCGCCCGGCCGGACCGGGCCTGGTTCTACGCCGGAATCTGCTCGCTCGGCGCCGTGCTCGGCGGCTATCTCGGCTATGCCATCGGGGCGCTGCTCTATGAGTCGGTCGGCGCTTGGCTGATCGGCATCTACGGGCTGCAGGACAAGGCGGCGACCCTGATCGCGACCTCGCAGGACTACTGGTTCTGGGTGCTCGTCACCAAGGGCCTGACGCCGATCCCGTTCAAGATCGTCACGATCATGTCCGGCTTCCTGCATTTCGACCTGTGGAAGTTCACGATCGGCATGGTCGTGTCG
>JAEWKP010000057.1 GCA_023393655.1 Pseudomonadota bacterium
CTTAACGGAAAGCCTTAAACAGCGCCGCCACAACGGCCCTGCGAGGTGATTCGATGTCGGAACCTGTCGAGATTCCGGAAGGCGGCAACAAACGCATCGCATTGCTGATCGCGCTGCTCGCCCTCGCCCTCGCCTTCTCCGAGATCGGCGGCAAGAATGCCGAGCAGGAGGCCGTCGCCAAGAATATCGAAGCCTCCAATCTCTGGGCCTTCTTCCAGGCCAAAACGATCCGCGGCACGACCGTGCGCACCGCCGCCGAGGCGATGGAAGTCGAGCTCGCCGGCGTCACCGACGAGGCCGCCCGGCAGCGCCTGAGCAAGCGCATCGACAGCTGGAAGCAGACCGTCGCGCGCTATGATTCCGAGCCGGAGACCAACGAGGGCCGCAAGGAGCTCGCCGCCCGCGCCAAGGCGGCCGAGGCCCAGCGCGACATCGCCGCTGCCCGCGACGACAAGTTCGACATCGCGTCGGGCCTGATCCAGATCGCCATCGTCATCTCGTCGGCCGCGATCATCACTGGCGTCGGCCTGCTCGCGGTGACCGGCGGCCTGCTCGGCATCGCCGGCATCGCGCTGATGACACTGGCCCAGTTCGCGCCGACCGCCCTGTTCTGACGGGCCTTATCGGGCCCGCCGCAGGCGCGGATCGACCGCGTCACGCAAGCCGTCGCCCAGGAGGTTGAAGCCGAGCACGGTCAAGGCGATCGCCGCACCCGGGAAGATCGCGAGCCAGGGCTGCGCCGCCATGAAGGTCTGCGCCTCGTTGAGCATCCGGCCCCAGGAGGGGTTCGGCGGCTGCGTGCCCAAGCCCAGATAGGACAGCCCCGCCTCGGCCAGCACCGCGAGCGCGAACTGGATCGTCGCCTGCACCACCAGGATGCCGGCGATATTCGGCAGGACATGGCGCAAGGTGATCTGCCGGTTGTTCAGTCCGGCCGCCCGCGCTGCCTGGATGAAATCCTGCGCCCAGACCTGCAGCGCCGCGCCGCGCGCCAGCCGCGCGAAATAGGGCAGATTCAGTACGGCGATGGCGACGATCGCGTTGAGCATGCCGGGCCCCGCGATCGCGGTCATCATGATCGCGGTCAGCACCGCCGGGAAGGCATGGGTGAAATCGGCCGTCCGCATGATCGCATGGTCGAGGATGCCGTCGCGCCGGACCGATGCGGCCAGCCCCAGCGCCGTCCCCGCGACCATGCCGATGCCGACCGCGCCAAGGCCAACGGCCAGCGAGTTGCGCGCGCCGACCATGATCATCGAGAACACGTCGCGGCCGAACTGGTCGGTGCCGAACCAGTTCGTAGCGGACGGCCCCTTCAGCCGGTTTAGCATCATCATCTGGGTCGGCTGGTAGGGCGTCCAGACATAGGAAATCAGCGCCGCCGCGATGACGAGCGCAGCCAGTACAGCCCCGATCACAAAGGAGGGCGCGAGCCACCAATGCCGCTTGCCGCCCGGCGCCTTGTCCTGAATCGCGCTCATGCCTGCCTCAGGCGGGGATCGATCAGCCCGTAAAGCAGTTCGACCGCGAAATTGATCAGGATCGCCAACCCTGCGAAGAGCATCACGAGATCCTTGACCACGATCAGGTCGTGCTGGGCGATGGCCTGGAAAACCAGCCGCCCCAGCCCCGGCAGGGCGAAGACGTTCTCGATGATGATCGCCCCGGCGATCATCACGGAGAACTGAAGGCCGAGGATGGTGACGACCGGGATCAGCGCGTTGCGCAGGGCGTGCCGGCGCATCGTCGTGCCTTCGCTCAAGCCCTTGGCGCGGGCGGTGCGGACGAAATCCTCCTGCAGCGTGTCGAGCATCGAGGAGCGCGTCACCCGCGCGATGATCGCCGCCTGCGGCAGGGCGAGCGCCAGGGCCGGCATCAGGAGGGCTTTCAGCGATACGCCGATCCCCGCCTGCCAGCCCGGAAAGCCGCCGGCCGGCAGCCAGCCGAGACCGACCGCGAAGACGAGCACGAGCAACAGGCCGAACCAGAAATTCGGGATGGCGAGCCCGGCCTGCGCGAAGGCCATGACCCCGGCATCCGCCAGCCGGCCGTGGCGCGAGGCTGCCAGCATGCCGAGCGGAATGCCGATTGCCATCGCCAGCGCGATCGCCATCAGCGCGAGCGGCAAGGTCACCGCCATGCGCTCGGTGATGAGTTGCAGCACCGGCACGCGATAGGTGTAGCTCTGGCCGAGATCACCGGTGACGAGCCCGCCGAGCCAGATGAAGAAGCGCAGCACCGCCGGCTTGTCGAGGCCCATCTCGGCCCGGAGCGCGGCGAGCGCCTCGGGCGCGGCATTGAGGCCGAGCGTCACCGCTGCCGGATCGCCCGGCAGGATTTCGAGCACGACGAAGATCACCAGCGCCGCCGCGAGCAAGGTGAGCACCAGCGCGGCGAGCCGGCGCAGGATATAGCCGATCATGATGGCCTGCAGCCTGCCGGCGGCCTCACCGCCAGCGCAATTCCGCCAGCGGCGTCACCGGCAGCGGCCAGTCGGTCCACATCCCCTCCAGAGCGGCATTCGCTACGGTGATCTTCGGCAGGATGAACAGGAAGCCGTTGACCGCGTCCTGAGCCAGCTTGCGTTGCGCCTGCTTGTAGAGCTCGTTGCGCTCGGCTTCCGGCAGGGTGACAGCGATCTTGGCGATCAGCGCCTTGAACTCCGGGTCCTTGTACTGGAAGTAGTAGCCGTCGCGCGCATAGATATCGATGTCGAGCGGCTCGGTATGGGCGATGATGCTGAGATCGTAATCCTTGTTGCGGAAGACGCGCTCCAGCCATTGCGGGAATTCGAGCGGCTCGATCGCCGCGTTGATGCCGACCTGCGCGAGCAGCGCCGCGACGATCTCGCCGGAGCGGCGGGCATAGGAGGGTGGCGGCAGCTTCAGCGTGCAGTTGAAGCCGTTCGGGAAGCCGGCCTCCTTGAGCAGTGCCTTGGCCTTGGCGGGATCGTAGGGATAGGTGCCGGTCAGGTCGACATAGGCCGGATGCAGCGGCGAGAAATGGCTGCCGATCAGGTTGACGTCGAAGCCATAGACGCCGAGCGCGATGGTCTTGCGGTCGAGTGCATGGGCGATCGCCTGCCTCACCTTGAGATTGTCGAAAGGCGGCTTGGCGTTGTTGGTGGCGAGCACGGTCTCGCCCTCGGTGCCGCCGATCGTGACCTTGAGCTTGGCATCGGCCTTGAGCTGCGGCACCGCCTCCGGCGCCGAGAGATTGGTATGGGCGTCGACATCGCCGGCCCTGAGCGCTGCGACCTGCGCCTGCGGATCCGACATGAAGCGGAAGACCGCCTTGGCCAGCGCCGGCTTCTCGCCCCAGTAGCCGTCGTTGCGGGCGAGTTCGAGCCGGTCGCCGCGGTTCCAGCGCACGAATTTGAACGGGCCGGTGCCGACCGGATTGGTCTTGTTGTTGGCGGCCGTCGCCGGCGCCACGATCACCGCATCGCCCCAGGCGAGACCGAAGAGGAAATTCGCGGTCGGCTGCTTCAGCTTGATCACCACGGTCGCCGGGTCCGGCGTCGTGATCTCGGCGATCGGCGTGAAGAGCTGGCGCTGGGCGTTGGTCGAGTCGGCTGCGACCGCCCGCTCGAACGAGAACTTCACCTGCTCGGCGGTGAAGGGCGTATCGTCATGGAACTTCGCACCCTGCCGCAGCTTGAAGCGATAGGTGACGTTGTCGTCGGCGATCTGCCAGCTCTCGGCGAGACAGGGCTGCAGCTTGCCGGTCCGGTCGATCTTGACCAGGCCTTCGAAGATATTCTGCAGCGTCACCTCGCGGATCGCCTGCGCGGCGCCGGAGGTCGGGTCCAGTGTCGGCGGCTCCAGCGTCTGGGCGATGGTCACGCTGTCTTTCGCCTGGGCCAGCGCGACCACCGGAAGCTGCGCCGCAAGCGCTGCCAGTCCCGTCCCCGCCAGGAGTTCACGCCGCGTCGTCATATCCATCGCTCCGATGCCGTTGCGGCGCGAGGATGGCGCGGGAGATACGACAAGCGCAAGTCTGGTTCCGAAGCAATCCCCGGCAGGGAACGGCCATCATCTGGCGCACTAGTATACCAGGCGATTGACCCCCGCTGCGGCCGGCTCTAGAGATCGGGGCGACCGATGGAGATGCCCATGCTGCTGCACGACGATCGCCTCTTCCCCGCCGATCCGGTGACGCGCGGCATCGCGCGCCGGCTTTTTGCCACGGTCCGCGACCTGCCGATCATCTCGCCGCACGGCCATACCGACCCGCGCTGGTATGCCGAGGACAATGCCTTTCCCGATCCGGCGACCCTCTTCGTCAAGCCGGACCATTATATCTTCCGCATGCTCTACTCGCAGGGCGTCCGGCTGGAAGAGCTCGGCATCGCCCGGAAGGACGGTGGAGAGGTCGAGGCCGATCCGCGCAAGATCTGGAAGCTCTTCGCCGATCATTGGCACCTGTTCCGGGGCACGCCGACGCGGCACTGGTTCGAGCACGCGACCTCGACCGTCTTCGGCATCAACGAACGCCTGACGCCGGAAAATGCCGACAAGATCTACGACAGGATCGCCGCCAGGCTGGAAGAGCCGGAGCTGCGCCCCCGCGCCCTGTTCGAGCGTTTCAACATCGAGGCGATCAGCACGACCGAAGGCGCACTCGACGACCTCCGTTGGCACGACATGATCAGAAATTCCGGCTGGGGCGGCAAGGTCGTCACGGCCTACCGGCCCGACAGCGTCGTCGACCCGGAATTCGAGGGGTTCTCGGACAATCTCGAAAAATTCGGCGAGCTGACGGGCGAGGATATCGGAAGCTGGACCGGCTATCTCGCCGCCCACCGCAAGCGGCGCGCCTATTTCAAGGAGCGCGGCGCCACCTCCACCGACCATGCCCATGCCACGGCCCGCACCGCCAATCTCTCGGGCGCGGAGGCCGAGAAGCTCTATGCGAAGATCCTGAAGGGCAAGGTCTCGGCCAAGGACGCCGACCTGTTCCGCGGCCAGATGCTGACCGAGATGGCGAAGATGAGCCTCGATGACGGGCTCGTCCTGCAGATCCACCCCGGCTCCCATCGCAATCACAACGCGGCTCTGTTCGAGCATTTCGGCCGCGACATGGGATGCGATATCCCGACTGAAACCAATTACGTGGAAACGCTGAAGCCGCTGCTCGACGCTGTCGGCAACGAACCGAACCTCACCGTCATCGCCTTCACCCTGGATGAGACCGCTTATTCACGCGAGCTCGCTCCCCTCGCCGGGCATTATCCGGCGCTGCGGCTCGGACCGGGCTGGTGGTTCCTCGATGCTCCCGAGGCGATGCTGCGCTTCCGCGAGCTGACCACCGAGACGGCCGGCTTCTACAACACCGTCGGCTTCAACGACGACACCCGCGCCTATCTCTCGATCCCCGCCCGCCACGATGTCGCCCGCCGCGTCGACTGCGCTTATCTCGCCAAGCTCGTGGCCGAGCACCGGCTGGAGGAGGACGAGGCGGCCGAGGTCGCCTACGATCTCGCCTATCGCCTCGCCAAGGAGGCCTACAAGCTGAGACCCGCCTCTCCGCTGCCACCCTCGCCGGCCTGCCGGCTTCGGTCCGCCGCCCGGCCTATGACCGCTCAGTGCTCAAGCCCGGCATCGTTCATCTCGGCCTCGGCGCCTTCGCCCGTGGCCATCTCGCCGAATATACCGAGGACGCGCTGGAGAACCGCTTCGGCGCCTGGGGTATTGCCGGCGCCAGCCTCCAGCGCCCCGACCAGCGCGACCGGCTGAAGCCGCAGGACGGTCTCTACACCGTGCTCAAGCTCGCGCCCGCCGGCCCGGAATTGCGCGTCATCGGCTCAGTGCTCGACGTCCTCGTCGCGCCCGAAAGCCCGTTTGCCCTCATCGCCCAGCTGGCCGCGCCCGAGACGCGCATCGTCTCGCTCACCGTCACCGAGAAGGGCTATTGCCACGACCCGGCGACCGGCCGGCTCAAGGCCGATCATCCCGATATCGTCCACGACCTCGCCAACCCCCACGCACCGCGCTCGGCGGTCGGCCTCCTCGTCGCGGGGCTGAAGGCGCGCCGCGATGCCGGCTTGGGATCGTTCACCGCGCTCTGCTGCGACAACCTTCCCTCCAACGGCCATGTCCTGCGCGGTCTCGTCCGCGATTTCGCGGCGCTGACCGACGACAAGCTCGCCGCCTGGATCGAGGCGAACGGCGCCTTCCCGGCGACGATGGTCGACCGGATCGTCCCCGCCACGACCGAGGGGCACATCGCCGAGGTGGCCCGGCTGATCGGCGCCGAGGATGCCGCGCCCGTCATCGGCGAGCCCTTCCGGCAATGGGCAATCGAGGACGTCTTCGCCAACGGCCGCCCGGACTGGCATGAAGTCGGCGCCCAGATGGTCTCCGAGGTCGCGCCCTTCGAGTTCATGAAGCTGCGCATGCTGAACGGCGCGCATTCCTCGCTCGCCTATCTCGGCTATCTCGCCGGCCATGAGACGGTGGCCGAGGCCAGCGGCGATCCCGTCCTCGCCCGCTTCCTTGAAGGACTCTGGGCCGAGATCATCCCGACCGTGCCGGCCCCACAGGGCGTCGTGCTGGCGGATTATGCCACGGCCCTGCTCACCCGCTTCCAGAACCCGGCGATCCGCCACCGCACCTGGCAGATCGCCATGGACGGCTCCCAGAAGCTGCCGCAGCGCCTGCTCGGCACGATCCGCGAGCGGCTGAAGGCCGGCGCCCCGATTGACCATCTGGCGCTCGGCGTCGCAGCCTGGATGCGCTACGTCACCGGCACAGACGAGAAGGGTGTCGCGATCGATGTGCGCGACCCGCTTGGCGCGGAGCTCAAGCGCCGCGCGGAAGCGGCCGGCGGGGACGCCGGCGTGCTGGTTGCGGCGCTGACCGGCATCGACGCGATCTTCGGGAGCGATCTGCCAGGCGATGAGCGCTTCACCAAGCCAGTCACCGCGCATCTCGCCGCGCTGTTCGACAAGGGCGCCAAGGCGACGGCGGCGAGCCTCGGCTGAGCCTGTTCCGCCATGCTCGGGACAAGCCCGAGCGTGGTGGCAAGGTCTTGATCCGCGTTCGCATCCCACGCCACATAGGCGCGATGCTTCGCGCGCTCTACCTTGCCCTCTCGCTCCTCACCGCCGGCTCGTCCCTGGCGCAGGAGCCGCCGCGCATCGCCATTCCCAATCTCTGGGACCCGCGCATCCGGCTCGACCGGCCCGAGCCCGGCCCGCCGCGCGTCGTGCGCTTCCTCACTGACGACGATTATCCGCCCTTCCATTTCGCCGGACCGGACGGCGCTCTGACCGGCTTCTCGGTCGAGCTTGCCCGTGCCGTCTGCGAGAAGCTGGCCTGGACCTGCACGATCCAGCCCCGCCGCTTCGACACCCTCACGGACTCGCTCGCCGAGGGCCGGGGCGACGTACTCGCCGCCGCGATGAACCTGACGCCGGCCCTGCGCGAGCGCTTCGCTGCGAGCCATCTCTATTTCCGCGCGCCCGCCCGCTTCGTCACCACGCGCGGCAGCGCCCGGGCGGCCCTCGACGGTGCGGCCCTGCAGGGGCGGCGCGTCGCGGTCGTTTCCGGCACGGCCCATCAAGCCTTTCTCGAGCGGCTCATGCCCTTCGTGCAGCGCCGCGAAAGCACCGATCTCAACGCTGCGGTGGCGGCGCTGCGCAGCGGCGAGGCGGAATATGTCTTCGGCGACGGTGTGGCGCTGTCGCTGGCGCTCGCCGGCAGCGGCGGCGAGTTCGCCTTCTCGGGCGGCCCCTATCTGGAAAGCCGCTATTTCGGCGAGGGCGTCGCCTTCCTGCTGCGCAAGGACGATCCCGCCCTGAAGCGCGCGATCGATTACGCGCTGCAGGGCCTCTGGGACGACGGGACCTATGCCCGCCTCTATCTGCGCTTCTTCCCGGTCAGTCCGTATTGAGCGTCACGGCGCATTGCTGGCCAGAGCCTGCTTGGCGACCGCCGCGAGCCAGCCGGACGCTGCTGGCAGGATCTCGTCATTGAAGTTGTAGCGATCGTTATGCAGGTCGCCGCCGTTCACCGAGGGGCCGTTGCCCATCCAGATATAGCAGCCGGGGCGCTTCTCCAGGAAATAGGCGAAATCCTCACCGGTCGTGCTGGCCTTCATGTCGCGCCGCACCGGAAGCCCCGCCGCCTCGCCGGCCGCAGCAGCCATATCCTCTTCCGCAGGCGTGTTGATCGTGGCGCTGCCATAGGTGAACTCGACCGCAGCCGTCATCTCGAAGGTCGCCGCGATGTTCTCGGCAATGCCCTTGAGGCGCGACAGCAGGCGGTCGCGCACGGCCGGAACGAAGGTGCGGAAGGTGCCCTCGATGAAGACATTGGTAGGAATCTGGTTGGAGGCGAGGCCGCCATGGACCTGGCCGATCGAGACCACCGCCGATTCCATCGGGTCGACATTGCGCGAGACGATCGTCTGCAAGGCGACGATCAGATGTCCCATCGCCACGATCGGGTCATGGGTCTGTTCCGGCAGAGCCGCATGCCCGGCCTTGCCGGTCAGCGTGATCTTGAAACGCCCGGGCTCGGACATCACCGGCCCGCGATGCACCGCGACGGTGCCGGCCTCCAGCCCCGGCCAGTTATGCAGAGCGAAGACCCGCTCCATCGGGAAACGCTCCAGCACGCCGTCATCCAGCATCGCGAGCGCGCCCCCCGTGCCCTCTTCGGCCGGCTGGAAGACGAACTGCACCGTGCCGCTCCAGCCCTCGTCGGCCTTGAGCAGCGCCGCAGCGCCCAGGAGAGAGGTGGTGTGCCCGTCATGGCCGCAAGCATGCATCACGTTGGGTGTCTTCGACTTGTAGGGGAGATCGTTGACCTCCTGGATCGGCAGCGCGTCCATATCGGCACGCAGGCCGACCGTGCGCTCGGACGAGCCCTTCGTCAGCGTCGCCACCACGCCATAGCCCCCGACATTGGCGACGAAGGGCACGCCAAGCTCGGTCAGCTTCTCCTGCACGAAGGCACTGGTCATCTTCTCATGGCGCCCGAGTTCGGGATGGGCGTGGAGATGTCGTCGCCAGGCGGTCAGCTTGTCGAGCAGGTCGCGATCCAAGGCGGCATCCTTTCAAGGCATAATCGAACTGGAAAAAGGCGAGGCAGACCCTATACGGTCATGCCGAGCCGGCAAGGCGCTTTGCGCGAGGGCCGCACCCTCGTTTGCCGCATCTCAAGCGCCTTCTCGCATTGACGGCGGGCTTCGCAATCTGCGAAAGCCCTTCTTCGCTTTTGCGATATGGCTTTTTCAATCAGGAGAGGACACCGCCCCTCATGCCCGCCTTCGACGCAGCCCTCGTTGACGCCGCCCAGCGTTCGGCCGCCTGGCCGTTCGAGGAGGCGCGCAAGCTCGTGGCCCGCATCGAGAAATCCGGGAAGAAATCGGTGATCTTCGAAACCGGCTACGGCCCCTCGGGCCTGCCGCATATCGGCACCTTCGGCGAGGTCGCGCGCACCTCGATGGTCCGCCATGCCTTCCAGGTGCTGACCGGCAACACCATCCCGACCCGGCTCATCGCCTTCTCCGACGACATGGACGGCCTGCGCAAGGTGCCGGACAACGTGCCGAACAAGGAGCTGCTCGCCGCCAATCTCGGCAAGCCGCTGACCGAGGTGCCGGATCCGTTCGGCACGCATGATAGCTTCGGCCGTCACAACAACGCCCGGCTCTGCGCCTTCCTCGACAGCTTCGGCTTCGACTACGAGTTCAAGTCCTCGACCGACGCCTACCGCGCCGGCGAGTTCGACGCGACGCTGCTCAAGATGCTTGCCCGCTACGACGCGGTGATGAAGATCATGCTGCCGACGCTGCGCGAGGAGCGGGCTGCGACCTATTCGCCCTTCCTGCCGATCCACCCGAAGACGCGCATCGTCATGCAGGTCCCGATCGACGAGGTCGATGTCGAGGCCGGCACCATCGCCTGGACCGATCCCGACACGAAGGAGCACTTCGTCTCGCCGGTCACCGGCGGCCATGTGAAGCTGCAATGGAAGCCGGACTGGGCGATGCGCTGGGTCGCGCTCGGCGTCGATTACGAGATGGCCGGCAAGGACCTGATCGACTCGGTCAAGGTCTCCTCGCAGATCGCGCGCGCGCTCGACGGCACGCCGCCGGAAGGCTTCAACTACGAGCTCTTCCTCGACGAGCAGGGTCAGAAGATCTCGAAGTCGAAGGGCAACGGCCTGACCATCGAGGACTGGCTGACCTATGGCCCGCCGGAGAGCCTGGCGCTCTACATGTTCCAGCGCCCTCGCGAGGCCAAGAAGCTCCATTTCGACGTGATCCCGCGCGCGGTCGACGAATACCTCCAGTTCCTCGGCGGCTACGAGAAGCAGGACTGGAAGAACCGGCTCGGCAACCCGGTCTGGCACATCCATGCCGGCAATCCCCCGGCGCCGGAGGTCATCGCCTCCGGCGAAGGCGACAACACGGTCCGCACGCAGGTCACCTTCGGCCTGCTGATGAACCTCGTCGCCGTCGCGAATTCCGAGGACAAGGCCGTGCTCTGGGGCTTCCTCCAGCGCTATGCGCCGGGCATGTCGCCCGAAACCCATCCGCGCCTCGATGCGCTGGTCGGCTACGCGATCGCCTATTTCCGCGATTTCGTGAAGCCGGCGAAAAGCTATCGCCCGGCCGACGAGGTCGAGCGCGACGCCTTCACCAAGCTCGACGCCGCCTTGGCCGCCCTGCCCGCCGATCCGACGCCCGAGATGGTGCAGGACACCGCGCTCGACGTCGCCCGCGCCATCCCGCGCTACCAGAACCTCACCGCCAAGAACGCGACGCCGGAGCGGCCGGGCGTTTCCGGCGACTGGTGGAAGGCGATCTACCAGGTGATGTTCGGCGAGGACCAGGGCCCACGCTTCGGCTCCTTCGCAGCGATCTACGGCCTGCCCAATACCCGCGCCCTGATCGCCAAGGCGCTGGCCGGCGATCTTGTCCGGGAACACGCCGCCTTCCTGGCGGCGCGCAAAGCCGACTGACGAGCCGACGGAGCCTGCCATGACCATTCCGGACGACGCACTCGCGGCGCTGACGGGGGTGGTCGGCGCCAGTGGCCTGCGCAGCGGCGAGACGATCCCCGCCCGCAACCGCAAGGACGCTTCCAAGACCGAGGAGGGCCTGCCGGCCCTCCTCGTCATGCCCAGGACGACCCAGGAGGTCGCTGCAGTGCTGGCGATCTGCTCGCGGCATGCGCTTCCCGTCGTCGTCCAGGGCGGCATGACGGGGCTCGCTGGGGGCGCCGCGCCGCAAGCCGGCGAAGTCGCGCTCTCGCTCGAGAAGATGACCGGCGTCGAGGAGATCGACCCGGTGACGCGGACCATGACCGTGCTCGCCGGCACGCCGCTCGCGGTCGTGCAGGAGAAAGCGGCCGCGGCCGGCTTCCTCTATGGCGTCGATCTGGGCGCGCGCGGGACCTGCACCATCGGCGGCAATGTCGCGACCAATGCCGGCGGCGTGCAGGTGCTGCGCTACGGCATGACCCGCCGCAACGTGCTCGGGCTCGAAGCGGTGATGGCCGATGGCCGCGTCGTCAGCCATCTCAAGAAGGTGGTGAAGAACAATGCCGGCTATGACTGGACGCAGCTCTTCATCGGCAGCGAGGGCACGCTGGGCGTCGTCACCCGCGTACTGCTCGCCCTGCAGCCGGCGGTGACCGGCACGCAGACCGCGCTCTGCGCCGCCGGCAGCGTTGCCCAAGCGCTCGCCGCGCTCAACCGTCTCGAAGCCCGGCTCGGCGGCGGCCTGCTCGCCTTCGAGGCGATGTGGTCGGAATACATGAACGCCGCCATTGAAAAAGTTGGCCTGCCCGCTCCCTTTGCCGAGCAACCCGAAGTCGTACTCGTCATCGAGGCCGCGATGGGTCCGGGCAGCGCGGGCGAGGAAATCTTCGCGGAAGCGCTTGCCGAGCTGGCGGAGGAAGGCCTGCTGGACGACGCCCTGATCGCGCAATCCGGCCGCGACCGGCAGCGCTTCTGGGCCTATCGCGAAGCGAATTACGAGTTCTATCGAGACCTGCCGCCCGGCGCTCATTTCGATGTCAGCATACCGCTCGGCGCCATGGCGGATGCGGTCGCGCTGCTGCGCCAGCGGGTCAAGGCGCGGAGCGCCACGGGCTTTCCCATCGTCTTCGGCCATCTCGCCGACAGCAACCTGCATCTCTCACTTCACGACGAGACGGGCGATCTCTCCGGCTTCGCCGAGATCGTCTACGAGCTGGTCCGCGAGAAGCAGGGCAGCATTTCGGCCGAGCACGGCGTCGGCGTGCTGAAACGGCCCTATCTCGGCATGAGCCGCTCGGATGCCGAGCTCGCGCTGATGACGACGCTGAAGCGGACGCTCGACCCCGGCAACATCCTCAATCGCGGGCGCATCCTGCCGGCTTGAGCTATGGCGCCGGGCCGTTGGCTCTGCCAGACTCAGCCCATGACGGATCGCGGAGTGCGCGGAGCATGATCGACGAGATGACGCCTGACCAAGCCATCGAACGTGCGATCCGCGCGCGCCGTGCCATCCGCGCCTTCCGGCCCGACCCGGTCGAGCCCGCTCTCGTCCGTCGCCTGATCGATCTCGCCGCGCAGGCGCCCTCCGGCACCAATATGCAACCCTGGAAACTCCGGGTGATCGGCCCTCAGTCGCGGGCGCGCCTCGAAGCCGCATTGCTCGCCGCGCTCGATGCCGGTGGGCGCCCCGGCGTCGAGGAATACCGCTACTATCCCGCTCAGTTCCGCGAGCCCTATCTGGCGCGCCGTCGCAAGGTCGGCTGGGACCTCTACAGCCTGCTCGGCGTGGTCAAGGGCGATACCGAGGGCATGAAACGTCAGACGGCCGCCAACCTGCGCTTCTTCGATGCGCCGGTCGCGCTGATGCTGACCATCGACCGCGATCTGGAAATCGGCTCCTGGCTCGATCTCGGCATGTTCATCCAGACCCTGCTGATCGCGGCGCAGGGCCATGGCCTCGATTCCTGCCCGCAGGCGATCTTCGCGCAGTTCCACCCGATCGTCCGACGCGAACTCGCCATCCCCGAGGGCGAGGTCGTGGTCTGCGGCATCGCCATCGGCAAGGCTGACCCCGACGCGCCGGCGAACCGCCTCGTGCCCGAGCGCGAGCCGGTCGAAGGCTTCACCATCTGGCTGGACTAGCTCGTCGTCATGGTCGGGCTTGTCCCGACCATCCACGTCTTCCCTTGTCGAGAACCGTGTTCAAGACGTGGATGCTCGCCACAGGGGCGAGCATGACGCCTTATGAACCATGCCCGCCATCAGGCAGGGGCTTGCCGGCATCCTTCCGGAACAGCTTCACCACCGGCCCGACCATCCAGTGCATCGCGACGATGGTGAGGCCGCCGACGATCAACCCGAACACGGCTGCGAGCGCTGCACCGGCCAGCCATTCGCCGGCACCGGCGAGGGCTGCCGGCAAGGCGCGCCCGGCCGCGACCGCGAGATCGTGGACGCCATGGCCGAGACCCTTGAGGCCATATTCTTCCAGCCCGTGGATGATGATGCCGCCGCCGACCCAGAGCATCGCAGCCGTGCCGACCACGCCGAGCAGGTTGAGTAAATGCGGCATGGCGACGACAAGGCCGCGCCCGATGGGCTGCGTCAGCCATGATAGCGCGCGGTCGAGCGCTCCCGCCTCGCTTGAATCCAGCTTGCGCAATCCGAGCAGGCTCGCCGCCGGCCGCTGGTTGGCGGCGAGCGCCATGCCGGCATCGTCCGCCTTCACGATCAGCGCGACGACGCCATAGACCGCGACGGTGATGCCGATGCCGACGATGGCAAGCACGGACGCCTTCATCCAGAAGGACTGGTCGGCGACGCCGGCCAGCGTGATCGCCATGATCTCGGCCGAGAGGATGAAATCCGTCTTCACCGCGCCGGCAATCTTCTGCTGTTCGAGCGCTGTCGGATCGCCGGTCGCTTCACCAGCCTTGCCGTCGCCATGGGCGCCATGCGGCATGACCAGTTCCAGCAGCTTCTCGGCGCCCTCGAAGCAGAGGAAGACGCCGCCGGCCATCAATAGCGGCGTGATCGCCCAGGGCGCGATCAGCGCGAGGATGAGCGCCCCCGGCAGCAGGATGAGCAGCTTGTTGCGCAGCGAGCCCCTCGCGATCCGCCAGATGATCGGCAATTCGCGCGCCGCCGCGAAACCGACGGCATAGCGCGGCGTCACCGCGGCATCGTCGATGACGACGCCGGCAGCCTTGGCCCCGGCCTTGCCGGCCTGCGCCACGACATCGTCGACGGAGGACGCCGCGATCTTGGCGATGCCGGCGACGTCGTCCAGCAGCGCAAACAGCCCCGAAGCCAAGCGGCTCTCCTCGGAAGGTTATCGGATCAGGCGAGGATAGAGCGCTTTTCGCTCATCGCAATGACAGCGCGCCGCGTCACGCTTTCAAACTGGCGAAACCTTTGCCCTCGGCCGCGAGGCGCCTGAGCAGCGGTGCTGGTTCCAGCGCCTTGTCGCCGGTCTGGGCGGCCTGCGCCTCCAGCCGCTTGACGATCACGTCGAGCCCGACGCTGTCAGCCCAGAACATCGGTCCGCCCCGCCAGGCCGGCCAGTTATAGCCGTTGATCCAGACGATATCGATGTCGCCCGGCCGCGCCGCGATGCCCTCTTCCAGGATGCGCGCGCCTTCGTTGACCATCGGGTCGAGCAGTCGGGCGAGAATCTCCTCCTGCGTGAAGGAACGCCGCGTCACGCCCTGCTCTGCCGAGATCCGGGCGATCAGCGCCTCGACCTCGGGGCAACGCTGCCCGGCACGGGCGCCTTGCGGGTAGAGATAGTAGCCGCGCCCGGTCTTCTGACCGAACCAGCCAGCCTCGCAGATCGCATCGGCCACGGCGGCCTTGAGGCCGCGCGCCTTGCGCGAGCGCCAGCCGATATCGTTGCCGGCGAGATCGGCCATGGCGAAGGGACCCATCTTGAAGCCAAAGCCGACCAGCGCCGCATCGACCTCATGCGGCAGCGCGCCTGCGACCAGCAGCCGCTCGGCGGCGCGTGTGCGCCGCTCCAGCATGCGGTTGCCGACGAAGCCGAAGCCGTTGCCGACCACGACCGGCACCTTGCCGAGCTTGCGCCCGAGCGCGACCGCCGTCGCGATCGCATCGTCGGCCGCGCCCCTGGGCCGGACGATCTCCAACAGCTTCATCACATTGGCCGGGCTGAAGAAATGCATGCCGATCACGTCCTGCGGACGCTTCGTCGCCGCGGCGATGGTGGGCACGTCGAGATAGGAGGTGTTGCTGGCGAGGATTGCGCCGGGCTTCGCCACCTTGTCGAGATCGCCGAAGATCTGCTGCTTGACCGCCATCTCCTCGAAGGCCGCCTCGACGACGATATCGGCACCGGCCGCAGCCGCGAGCCCGACTGCCGGCTTGATCAGCGCCATCCGCCCAGCCTTGGCCTCCGGCGTCAGCGAGCCCCTGGAAACCGAGATGTCGTAGATCGCGCCGATCCGGTTGACGCCATTGTCGAGCGCAGCCTTGGCCGTTTCGATCAGGGTCACCGGGATGCCGGCATTGGCGAAGCACATCGCGATGCCGCCGCCCATCGTGCCGGCGCCGATCACGGCGGCGCTGGCGATTTCGCGCGGTTTTACCTCCGGCCCGATGCCGGGCACCTTCGCCACCTCGCGCTCGGCGAAGAAAACATGGCGCAGCGCTTTCGATCGCTCGTCGGTGACCAGCGACAGGAAGAGCTTGCGCTCGACGGCCGCGCCTTCCACGAAAGGCTGCGTGAAGCTGGCGCGCACGGCCTCGACCAGCGCCGCCACGTTCGGCATTCCCTCGGCCTTCTTCAGCGCCTCCCTCGCCAGCGCCTCGAAGGTCTCGCGATCCGCTTCCGTCAATTCGCCCGTGGCGGCGCTCGTGACCGGGCGGCGTCCCTCCGCCGCCAGCGCCTCGGCCAGACGGATCGCGGCTGCGACGACATCGCTGGAGACGACCTCATCGAGCAAACCGTATTCCAGCCCCTTCCCGGCCGAGATCGGTTCGCCCGAGAGCATCATCGGGAAGGCTTTGGCCGCACCGATCAGGCGCGGCAGGCGCTGCGTGCCGCCGGCACCGGGAATGATCCCGAGCTTGATCTCGGGCAGGCCGAGCTTCGCAGCCGGCAGCGCGACGCGGCCATGGCAGGCAAGCGCGACTTCAAGCCCGCCGCCGAGCGCCACGCCCTGGATCGCCGCCACGACCGGCTTCGCCGAGCCCTCGATCGCGTCCAGCACATCCGGCAGGCTGGGCTGGACCGGCGGCTTGCCGAACTCGCTGATATCGGCGCCAGCGATGAAGGCCTTGCCGGCGGAGGCGACCACGATCGCAACAACCGAGGCATCGGCATTCGCTTGCTTGATCGCGGCTGTGAGACCTTCGCGGACAGCTGCGCCCAATGCATTGACCGGCGGGTTGTCGATCGTGGCGATCGCGACCCGGCCGCGAACCTCAAGCTGAACCTTGGTCATCGACGTCTCCCCAATTCCCGTCCCGCGCCTCGACTCGCAAGCTAGGGCAGCGAAGGCGTCTCGCCGGGCAAGGGAGGATCGCCCCCGCGCGATGTCAAGCGTGGTGAGGCAACGAAAGGCGCATCCGGCCTCGCTTGACCCCCGGCGAAAGCCCATGCGATCCCGGCTGCACAATCAGGAGCGGATCGATGAGCGAAGTGCTGAGCGAAATCGTCGCGGCCGGCGTGGTGCAGGTCACCATGAACCGCCCCGACCGCAAGAACGCGCTGGACCGCGCGAGCTATGCCGGCCTGATCGCAGCGATCGCCGCCGCCGAGGCCGATGCCTCCGTCCGTGCCATCCTGCTGACCGGTGCCGGCGGCACCTTCACC
Source organism: Pseudomonadota bacterium (assembly GCA_023393655.1). Classification (GTDB taxonomy): domain Bacteria; phylum Pseudomonadota; class Alphaproteobacteria; order Rhizobiales; family Beijerinckiaceae; genus Allobosea. The sequence goes on from JAEWKP010000057.1 coordinate 16,831, forward strand.
AGCGGCAACGACATCAAGGATTTCGCCATGGCCGCGGCAGCCGGCGAAGGCCCGCGCGTCGCCATCGATTTCCTCGAGGCGATCTCGACGGCGAAAAAGCCGATCGTCGCCGCGGTCGAAGGCTTCGCCGTCGGCATCGGCACGACGATGCTGCTGCATTGCGACCTCGCTTTCGCGGCGCGCTCGGCGACCTTCCGCCTGCCCTTCGTCACGCTGGGCTTGAGCCCCGAGGGCGGGTCGAGCTATCTGCTGCCGCTCGTCGCCGGCTCGAAGAAGGCGGCCGAACTGCTGATGCTGGGCGAGGCCTTCAATGCCGAGGCCGCTGCTGCGGCCGGGCTCGTCAATACCGTGGTCGAGGATGGCACGGCACTGGAAGCCGGCCTCGCCAAGGCGAAGGCGCTGGCGGCGCTGCCGCCGGAATCGCTGGCCCTGACCAAGATGCTGCTGAAGCACGGCTCCGCCCAGGCCGTGGCCGAGACCATCGCGACCGAAGCGAAGCATTTCGGCGAGCGCCTGAAATCGCCGGAGGCCATGGCCGCCTTCATGGCATTCCTGAAAAAGTGAGCGGGGGGGGGGGGGGCGGGGGGGGG
>JAEWKP010000058.1 GCA_023393655.1 Pseudomonadota bacterium
CCTTGACCGGCTTGCCCTTGTAGAGCTCGCTGCGGTCGACGATCACGAGCTGGCGAAGGCTCGGCGTGATCGGCTTGAAATGTTTCAAAGCCATGATGATTCCCTCACAGGCCCGTGGTCACGTCGATGGAGTGGCCCTCTTCGAGGGTCACGACCGCCTTCTTGACGTCCGAACGCTGGCCGGGACGGCCACGGAACATCTTGACCTTGCCCTCGGTGACGATCGTGTTGACGCTCTTGACCTTGACGTCGAAGAGCTTCTCGATCGCCGCCTTGATCTGCGGCTTCGTTGCGGTCTTGGCAACCTTGAAGACGACCTTGTTGTGCTCGGAGAGCATCGTCGCCTTCTCGGTGATGACCGGCGCCACGATCACATCGTAGTGGCGCGGGTCGAGGTTCTTGGCGGACTGGCTCATTTGAAGCGCGCCTCCAGCGCATCGACGGCCGCGCGCGTCAGGACAAGCTTGTCGCGACGCAGGATGTCGTAAACGTTGATGCCCTGGACCGGCAGCACGTCGACATTCGGGATCGAGCGAGCGGCCAGGCCGAAATTGGTGTCGATCTCGGCGCCGCCGATGATCAGCGCGCTCGACAGATCGAGCTTGCCGAAATGGCCGAGCAGCACCTTGGTCTTCGGCTCGGAGAGCGTGGCATCGTCGATCACGATGATGCCGGCATCCTTGGCCTTGGCCGAGAGAGCGTGACGCAGAGCCAGCGCACGGACCTTCTTGGGAAGATCATGCCCGTGATCGCGGACGACCGGGCCGAAGGCCTTGCCGCCGCCGCGGAACTGCGGAGCCGAAGCCGCGCCGTGGCGAGCGCCGCCGGTGCCCTTCTGCTTGTAGATCTTCTTGCGGGTGCGATCGACTTCCGAGCGGCCCTTGGACTTGTGAGTCCCGGCGCGACGCTTGGCGAGCTGATAGCGGACCATGCGGGCGAGCAGATCGGCGCGCGGCTCCAGGCCGAACACCTCATCCGACAGCTCGACCGAACCGGCCGACTTGCCCTCGAGAGTGGTGATATCGAATTTCATCACGCGTTCTCCTCAGCCTGGGCCGCAGGAGCCTCTTCCGCCTTGGCCTCGCCGGAAACCTTAAACTTGCCCGGCAGCGGCGCATCCTTCGGCAGGGCGCGCTTGACGGCGTCACGGACATGGATCCAGCCGCCGGCGACGCCGGGGACGGCACCTTCGACGAGGATCAGGCCGCGCTCGACATCCGTCTGGACGACGCGCAGGTTCTGCGTGGTCACGCGCTCGGCACCGAGATGACCCGGCATCTTCTTGTTCTTGAAGGTCTTGCCCGGGTCCTGACGGCCACCGGTCGAACCGATCGAACGATGCGAGACCGACACGCCGTGCGTGGCGCGCAGACCGCCGAAGTTCCAGCGCTTCATGCCGCCGGCGAAGCCCTTGCCGGTGGTGGTGCCGGAGACGTCGACGAACTGGCCGACGACGAAGTGGTCCGCGGTCAGCTCGGCGCCGACGGGGATCAGCGCGTCGTTGCTGACGCGGAACTCGACCACCTTGCGCTTCGGCTCGACCTTGGCGACCGCGAAATGACCGCGCTCGGCCTTCGAGACATTCTTCACCTTCGCCGTGCCGGAGCCCAGCTGCACGGCCGCATAGCCGTTCTTCTCGATCGTGCGATGCGCGACGACCTGGCAGTTGTCGAGCTTCAGCACGGTGACCGGGATGTGTTCGCCGGCATCCGTGAAGATGCGGGTCATCCCGACTTTCTGTGCAATCACACCGGAACGCATCGGTGCATACCTTCCTTTGGGGTCATGTCCATCCGGGGAAACCGGAAACAGAGGACCCGTTTAATCGGATCCGAAGATGGCCAGACGAAGCGGAAACCGGTTCGTCTTTGAAGACCATCTCCGACTTAAAGCTTGATTTCGACGTCGACGCCGGCGGCGAGATCGAGCTTCATGAGGGCGTCGACCGTCTGCGGGGTCGGGTCGACGATGTCGAGGACCCGCTTGTGGGTCCGCATCTCGAACTGCTCGCGCGACTTCTTGTCGATGTGCGGCGAGCGGTTGACGGTGAACTTCTCGATGAGCGTGGGCAGCGGAATCGGTCCGCGGACCTGGGCGCCCGTCCGCTTCGCGGTCGACACGATCTCACGCGTCGAAGCGTCGAGGATGCGGTGGTCGAACGCCTTGAGGCGGATCCGAATGTTCTGACCGTTCATGGTCTTGTTCTCTCCGTGGTGAGAAAGGCAGAGGCCCCGAAGGGCCCCTGCCCCTCACGCAAACGCGTTACGCGATGATCGAAGCGACGACGCCGGCACCGACGGTGCGGCCGCCTTCGCGGATGGCGAAGCGCAGCTTCTCTTCCATCGCGATCGGGGCGATCAGCGTCACCTCCATCGAGATGTTGTCGCCCGGCATCACCATCTCCGTGCCCTCGGGCAGCGAGACCACGCCGGTCACATCCGTCGTGCGGAAGTAGAACTGCGGGCGGTAGTTGGTGAAGAACGGCGTGTGACGGCCACCCTCTTCCTTCGTCAGGATATAGGCCTCGGCCTTGAACTTCGTGTGCGGCTTCACCGAGCCCGGCTTGCACAGGATCTGCCCGCGCTCGACGTCCTCGCGCTTCGTGCCGCGCAGCAGCGCGCCGATGTTGTCGCCCGCCTGGCCCTGGTCCAGCAGCTTGCGGAACATCTCGACGCCGGTCACCGTCGTCTTCACGGTGTCCTTCAGGCCGACGATCTCGATTTCCTCGCCGACCTTGACGATGCCGCGCTCGACGCGGCCGGTCACCACCGTGCCACGGCCCGAGATCGAGAACACGTCCTCGA
>JAEWKP010000062.1 GCA_023393655.1 Pseudomonadota bacterium
GCGCGCGGCCGCGATGCGGCGACCGGGCCGCGTCGAGCGCCACGAAATCGCCAGCCGTCGCCGGCTCGCCGGCCTTGCCGATGAAGACGCGCGGTCCCTTGTCGGTCACGACGACATCGCCATAGGCGAGGTCGCCGCTCAGGAAGGTCTCGACGGTGACGGGCGGGGGAGGAGGTGGGGGCAGGCTTGCGTCCCGCTCCCGCCTGAGCCGGCTCTCCTCGATCACCCGTTCGAGATAATCCTGGCTCTGTGCCCGGGCCGCCTCGACCCCCTGCTGCCAGAGCAGGCGGCAGCGGGCGAGCTGTGCGTCATCCGCATGGAAGGATCCGTCGGCAGCCGCGTCGCAGAGCGTTTCCCTGACTGCAGCGTCGGCCAGCGGTTCTGTCGCGCGGACAGGCAGAATGCCGCAGAGGAGAACGAGCGACGATGCGATGATGCGCAGCGGTCGCTCCATGGTCTCCTCCGTCGGTGGCGCCTCAGTTCATCGTCGGGATGACGAAGCTCGCACCATCCTTGATACCGCTCGGCCAGCGTGCCGTCACCGTCTTGGTCTTGGTGTAGAAGCGGATCGAGTCCGGGCCGTGCTGGTTGAGGTCGCCGAAGGCGGAGCGCTTCCAGCCGCCGAAGGTGTAATAGGCCAGCGGAACCGGGATCGGCAGATTGATGCCGACCATGCCGACCTGGACCTTCGAGGCAAAGTCGCGTGCCGCATCACCGTCGCGGGTGAAGATCGCGGTGCCGTTGCCGTATTCGTGGTCGTTGGTGAGCTTCAGCGCCTCTTCATAGGTGTCGGCGCGCAGCACCGAGAGCACCGGCCCGAAGATCTCGTCCTTGTAGATGCGCATGTCCTTGGTGACGTTGTCGAACAGGCAGCCGCCGACATAGAAGCCGTTCTCGTAGCCCTGCATCTTGAAGTTGCGGCCATCGACCAGGAGCTTGGCGCCTTCCTGGACGCCGATATCGACATAGGACTTGATCTTCTCCATCGCCGCCTTGGTGACGACCGGGCCGTAATCGGCGCTGGTATCGGTCGAGGGGCCGATCTTCAGGCTCTCGACGCGCGGGATCAGGCGCTTGACCAGCTCATCGGCCGTGCCCTTGCCGACGGGGACGGCGACCGAGATCGCCATGCAACGCTCGCCGGCCGAGCCGAAGCCGGCGCCGATCAGCGCATCGATCGTCTGGTCCATGTCGGCGTCGGGCATGATGATCATGTGGTTCTTGGCGCCGCCGAAGCACTGCACGCGCTTACCGTTGGCGCAGCCGCGCGAGTAGATGTACTCCGCGATCGGGGTCGAGCCGACGAAGCCGACCGCCTTGATCTCGGGATTGTCGAGGATGGCGTCGACCGATTCCTTGTCGCCGTTGACGACGTTCAGGATGCCGGGAGGGCCGCCGGCCTCGATGAAGAGTTCGGCGAGGCGCATCGGCACGCCGGGATCGCGCTCGGAGGGCTTCAGAATGAAGGCGTTGCCGCAGGCGATCGCGGGGCCGAGCTTCCAGAGCGGGATCATCGCCGGGAAGTTGAACGGCGTGATGCCGGCGCAGACGCCGAGCGGCTGGCGCATCGAGTAGATGTCGATGCCGGGGCCGGCGCCGTCGGTGAACTCGCCCTTCATCAGGCCGGGAACGCCGAGCGAATATTCGATCACCTCGACGCCGCGCTGGATGTCGCCCTTGGCGTCGGGGATGGTCTTGCCGTGCTCGCGGGCGAGCAGCTCGGCGAGCGCGTCGTTGTTCTGCGCGATCAGGTCGAGGAATTTCATCAGCACGCGGGCGCGGCGCTGCGGATTGGTCGCGGCCCATTTCGGCTGCGCCTCGGCGGCGTTCTGCACGGCGGCATCGAGTTCGGCAGCCGAGGCGAGCGCCACCTTGCCGATGATGGTGCCGTCCATCGGCTGGTAGATGTCGGCCGTGCGGCCCGAAGTGCCCGCGACGTGCTTGCCGCCGATGAAATGTCCGACCTGACGCATGGCGCCCTCCCTACGAACTGATGGTGCGATGATCCCGCATCCTCCCTACCATTCTCGTTTGTGCACGGCTATAGCGAGAGTGAAACGCTGGCCGTGCGCAAACACAAATACGGGGAGAGGACCTTGGAGCGCTTCGACTGGGATGACCTCCGCTTTTTCCTTGCTGTCGCGCGTTCCGGGCGATTGACCGCGGCAGCGCGTCGCCTCGGCGCCGATCATGCCACCGTCTCGCGCCGCATCACCTCGCTGGAGGAGGCGTTGAAGGCCAAGCTCTTCGAGCGCCGACCGCAGGGCTACATGCTGACCGCTCATGGCGAGCGCCTGCTCGCCAAGGCGGAAAGCATGGAGACCGAGGCGCTTGCGATCCAGAGCGATATCGGCGGCGCCGACATGGCGCTGTCGGGCACCGTCAGGATCGGTGCGCCCGATGGCTTCGGCACATCCTTCCTGGCCTCGCGGCTGGCACTGTTCGCCAAGTCCTATCCGGGGCTGGAGATCCAGCTCATCGCCATGCCGCGGCTGCTCTCGCTCTCGAAGCGGGAGGCCGATGTCGCGATCACGCTGGCCCCGCCCAAGGAAGGCAAGGTCGTCGCCCGCAAGCTCTCCGACTACCGTCTCGGGCTTTACGCCTCGCCGGAATACCTCGCCTCGATGCCGCCGGTGACCAAGCCGGAGGATCTCTTCGAGCATCGCATCATCGGCTATATCGACGACCTGATCTTCTCGCCCGAACTCGACTATCTCGACGAGGTTGCCAAGGGCCTGCGCGCCCATGTCCAGAGCTCGAGCGTCATCGCCCAGATGAATGCCGTCGCCGCCGGGGCCGGCATCGGCGTGATCCATCACTTCATGGCGGAAGGAGAGAAGCGGCTCGTGCCCGTCCTGCCCGAGACGGTCTCGATCACGCGCTCCTTCTGGCTCTTGGTCCATGCCGACCTGAAGGATGTCGCGCGGGTCCGCGCCATCGTCGACTTCATCGTCCGCGAGGTGAAGGCGTCGCGCGCCCTGCTGATGGGCGAACACAGGACCGAGCCGCGCATCGCGGCGGAATAGCCTCAGGCGACAGCGGTGCGGACCTTGTCGCGCCCGTCCTGCTTGGCTTTGTAGAGCGCCTGATCGGCCAGCCCGAGGGCCGCTTCGAGCGCATCGCCGGGGCCGATCGAAGCGACGCCGATCGAGACCGTGAGCGGCAGAACTTCTCCCGCGATGGTCAGCGGCGCGCCGGCGATGGCCGTCCGGATGCCTTCGCACAGGCGCTCGGCCTCGGCGAGATCGGCGCCCGGGAAGATGATGGCGAATTCCTCGCCGCCGATGCGGGCAAGCAGGTTGAAGCCGCGCTCGGCCATGATGCTCAGCGTCCCCGCAATCGCCGTCAGCGCCTGGTCGCCGCCGTCATGGCCGTAGCGGTCGTTGAGCCGCTTGAAATGGTCGACGTCGAGGATGGCGATCGAGACCGGGAGGTCCATATCGCGCGCTTCGCCGACGAGCTGCCGGCCACGGGCGAAGAAATGCCGGCGGTTGAACAGGCCGGTGAGGAAATCGCGCGCCGCAAGGTCCTGCAATTGCCTGAGCTGGTCGAGGACCTCGACATTGGAGGCGATGCGGCATTGCAGCTCCTCCAGCACGAAGGGGCGCGAGACGAAATCATGCGCGCCGGCCTTGAGGAAGCCGGCCGAGGTCTGCCGGTCGGTCGAGGAGGAGATGCCGAGGACGCGCACGTTCGGATGGCGGCGTCGGATCCGCCCTGCCAGCTCGAACCCGTCCATGTCGGGCATATAATAGTCGCTGACCACGAGCTGGATGTCGGGGTTGCTCTCCAGCGTCGCCAGCGCTTCCTGTCCGGAGCCTGCCTCGACCACGGCATATTGCTGGATCGACAGCATCCGCGCGAGCACCTTGCGGGTGGTACGGGTGTCGTCGACCACGAGGATGCGGGTGTTGCGGTTGTTCAGCGCCCGCTTGACCGTGCCGACGATATTGGGAAGCGCGAATTCATTGTCTTTCAGGACATAGTCGATCACCTCCCGCTCCATGATCCGCCCGCGGGTGGCGAGGTCGAAGGTCGCGGTGAAGACGACCGAGGGGATGCCGTGCGTCACGGTCCAGTCGAGCGCCTCGCCGCGCGGAGCATCCGGCAGGTTGAGATCAACCACGGCGATGGCATAGGCGCCAGGCGCTGCGACGATGAGATCGCTGACTTCTTTCAGTGAAGCGCAGGTCGTGACGGGCAGTCCGGTCTCGGCCTGGAGGAGCTGCCGCAGCGCCAGCGAGAAGGTCCGCGAATCCTCGATGACGAGGATCTGGCGGTCGTCCGGAACGGTCTCCGGCCTGGCCTGCAAAGTCTGATGGGCGCCCATGCTCCATCTAGGGCGCCCGCAACTTTAATTTTCCGTCACATCTGCTCGCAAAGACCGCTTGCGTTATGTCAAATCCGCCAGGGCAGGACGCTGTGTTGCCGGTTGCGGCCGATCAGGTCGAGCACCAGCATGACGGCGAGGATGATGGCGCAGGCGCTGATCGCGACCGCCGCCGCCTCGCCGGCGAGACCCGCTTCCTTGAGGCTGAACAGCACGACGCCGAGTGTCTCCGTGCCCGAGGACCAGAGCAGGGCCGAGACCGTCAGCTCGTTGAAGGCGACGAGGAAGACCATCAGCGCCGAGACGGCGGCAGCCGGCGCCAGGATCGGCGCGACGATGAAGCGCAGCATCTGCGGAACATCGGCGCCGTCGAGCTTCGCGGCATCCTCGTGATGGGCCTCGACCTGCGCCATCGCTGCGACCGGCGCCTTCAGCGCCAGCGGCAGGAAGCGGGCGAGATAGGCGAAGATGATGATGAAGGGGGTGCCGTAGATGCTGACGCCGACCAGCGGCAGCGGCTTCAGGAAGATCAGGATGCAGGCGATGGCGAGCACGATGCCCGGCAGCGCATAGGGCAACTCGATCATCAACTCGACCGTGCGCCGGAACTTGCCGAGCCGCCGCTCCAGCGCATAGGCGAAGATGATTGCAAGGATGGCGAGGATCAGCGCGGCGCTGCCGGCGAAGATGAGCGAGTTGCGGAAGGCGCGCATGGTCACGGCCTGCCGGAACAGAACTTCCGTGAACTTGTCGAAGGTCAGCGTCTGCCAGGAGAGCACCACGCCGAGCGCCGGCGTCAGCGCCTCGCTCAACAGGGCGAGTAGCGGCAGTCCCAGCTTCAGCGTGAGCAGGAGCCAGAGCCCGGCGGCGACAAGGGGGCGGGCCGGGCCGAGCAGCCAATACGGTTCCAATGGCCGCTCGATCTCGACCTTGCCGCGCTGGTTACGCGCGGCGAGCGCGGCCGCGACGATTCCGAGCGCCGCGACCACGCCGACCAGCACCGCGAGTGCCGCCGTCTCGCCAAGGCTCGACGGACCGAAGCTCGACAGCCGGCGATAGATCAGCGTCGGCAATGTCAGGTAGTTCACGGGCAGGCCGAGCAGGGCGGGGATGCCGAAATTGCCGACGCCCGCGACGAAGGCGATCAGCCCGGCGGCGATGATCTGCGGCCGCAGCACGGGTATGACGATCCGGGCGGTGATGGTCGCGGGCGCCGCCCCCTCCATCTGCGCGGCCTCGACCAGCGATTGCGGGATGCTGCGCAGGCCGGTCCAGAGCGTGATCGCCACGAGCGGCGCGTGATGCAGCGCCATGACGAGGATGATGCCGCCCCGCCCGAGCAGCGGGTTCGGCGTGCCGGGCGGCGGCGCCAGCCCGATAAGCGACAGGATTGGCGAGTTCGGCGCGAGCAGGCTGAGGAAGGCGAGCGCCGCCACCTGCGGCGCTATCATCATCGAGAAGACGAAGGCGAAGGCCAGCGGGCGTTTGCCCCTGACATCGGTGACGCCGAGCGCCAGCGCGACGCCGCCGCCGACAAGGAGCGCCCCGAGCGCCGATAGGCTGGCGGTCTCCAGCGTATGCCAGGTCGCGGTCATCGCCGCGCGGCTCGTCATCTCGGCGAAGGCTTCGCCGGGCGCGAACTGCCAGC
>JAEWKP010000379.1 GCA_023393655.1 Pseudomonadota bacterium
TTGCTATTATAACTATCACGGGGCGGGGGCGGGGGGGCGGCGGCGCCGCCGCTCCAACACATCCTCGGCCGTGGTCCGCAGGCGCGGGCCAAAACCCTTGGCTGCGAGCTTTTCGGAGACGGAGGCCGCGGCCGCGCCGTCCAGTTCATCCAGCGCGGTCTCCGCCGCCTCGGCTTCGACCTGGCGTTCGCGCAAACGCTTCAGCGTCTGCTCTGCCTCGGCCAATGTCGCTTCATGGGCGGGACCGGGTTCGACCCGGCCCTGCCGCATCTGACGCACGGCTTCCGAGGCACGGGCGAGACGCCGGCCGCGATCGAGTTCGGCGATCCGCGCCTGAGCCTGAGCGACATGGCGGCGCAGGCGGAGGATCTCGGTGGCAAAGAGCGCCTGCGCGCTTGCGGCGGCATCGCGGTCGGCCTCCAGGGCGGCGATCGCCTCGGCACCTTCGAGGGCGAGGATTTCGTCGCCAGCCACCAGAGCGGCCGCGACGCGGGTTTCCAGATCGGCGATGCGAGCATTGCCGGCCGCGAGACGCTCGGTCTCCTGCCGGTCCTGCGCGATCGCGATGGCCAGCGCCTTCTTGGCTCGCTCGAACGCGGCGGCAGCATCCCGCATCTGCTGGTCGAGAATCAGGAGCGCGTTGCGGTCTGCGAAACGCTCCTCGGCAACGGCGGCGCCGCCGCGAACGAAGGTGAGAAACATCTTGAGCATTGGCTTTCCCCTGCTATGAACATCGTTCACAGCAAGAGGCGTAACGCATATTTGAACGTCGTTCAAGATTAATTTTGAACACCGTTCAAAGTCAGATCAAAAACATGCGGAATGAGAGCGACGGCATGACCACCACGGCAGCGCGACGGGACCGGCAGCGCGAGCAACTGATCGAGGCAGCAGAGCGGGCGATTGCCGAGAAGGGCCTCGCCGGCCTGAAGGCGCGCGAACTGGCCCAGGAGATCGGCTGCTCGCTCGGCGCGATCTACAATCTCGTAGCGGATATGGACGAACTGGTCCTGCGCGTCGGCTCGCGCACGCTTGCCCGGCTCGATGCGACGTTGAGCGCAGCGTCTCCGGCCGTCTCGTCACGGGAGCAAGCCATCGAGGCCCTGGTCGCGGTCGCCCTCGCCTATTGCGCCTTCGCCCGCGACAACCTGCAGCTCTGGCGCGTTTTATTCGAGCATCGGATGACCGAGGGCTCGACCGTGCCCGACTGGGCCGTCACGGAGCAGATGACGATGTTCCGGCACATCCTCGAACCGCTGGGCATGTTGGTGCCGGATCGCAGCGAGGAGGACAGGAACCTGCTCGGCCGGACGCTGTTCTCGGCCGTCCACGGCGTCGTCGCGATCGGCCTCGAAGAGAAACTGATCGCCGTGCCTCGCCGCGAGCTTGACCGCCAGATCGAGGGGCTGGTGCGGCTCGCCTGCCGCGGCCTATCTGCGGCGAATTAAGGCCAAGGCCGTCAACCTGCATTAACTTTCGCAGAGCCCGGCGAAGCACCCGCCCTTGAAAGCACTAATGAAGTGCTTTATATAAATCGCATGGTCAAGAAGCCTCAAACCACGATGGCGCTTCTGCTGGCGCCGAGCGACGAGGAACGCGAGGCGCTGCACGCCACCCTCGCCGCCTATCGTCAGGCCATGGCCATCCTCGACGGCACGACGGGCGCCAATCTCGTCGCGCTGCACGAGGAAGCCTATGAGGAGATCCGGGCGCGGACCGGCCTGCCCTCGCGCATGGCAACGCTGGCGCTGCGCGACCACAGCCGGCAGCGGGCAAACGAGCCGACCATCGAAATACCGCTCGATTCCAAGCTTTTCGCCATCAAGGGCCCGGACAGCATCAGCATCGCCACCATCAACGGGCGGATTGTCGTCCCCTATTCGGTGGATGGCTATCGCGGCGGCTGGAACGACTTTGCCGAGGCGCGTCTGTCCTTCCAGGGATCGACGATCAGCGTCCTCGTCGCTGTCCAGGCCGGAATTCACACACACAGGGAGAGCACGATGTCCAATGAAGGAATCCTTGCCCGCCTCGGTCGCGTGATCGCCGGCGTCGTCAACAACGCGGTCGACGCGGCGGAGGGCGCCAACACCACTGCCGTCGCCCAGCAGGCCGTGCGCGAGATCGAGAAGATCGCCGAGGAAGCGAGAGCCGCGCTCGGCGTTGCGGTCGCCGCCGGCCATCGCCTCAAGGCGAAGGCGGCCGATCTCGACGAGGAAATCCGCGACCTCGACCAGAAGATCAAGACGGGGCTGGAAAGGGGCCGCGAGGACCTCGCCCGCGCCGCGACCGGCGTCCAGATCGACCTGGAGGCGCAGCGTACCGCGCTCGCCAAGGCGGTTACTGAGAATGCCGGCGAGATCGCCGAAGCCGAAGCCACGCTGCGCAGCATCGCCTCGGCCCGCGCCGATGCGATGAAGCGGCTCGACGATGCCAAGCGCGCCGAACGCGCGGTTGCCACGAGCGATCCGGCCACCCCCTCGCAGCGCAACGACCAGCGCCTTGCCGCGGCGCTTTCCGCCGTCGAGCGCGTCACCGGCGTCCCGGCCAAGCCGGTGACGGGCGCCGCGGAGGTCGAGGAACTCGGCCGCATCCAGCGCGAGGATGCGATCGAGGCAAGGCTCCGGGCGTTCCGGGAAGGCCAACGCTGATGGGCGACATCATCCAGCCGGGCACCGCGCCCTTCTGGGTGGCGCTGATGGTCGTGGCCGGGCTCGGCCTGATCGAACTGGTCTCGGTCCTGATCGGTGCCTCGGCCTCCGGCCTGCTCGATGACGGGCTCGGCCATCACGGGCCGGGCGACCACGAGGCCGGACTGCTCGGCGGCTGGATGTCCTGGCTCAATGCCGGCGGCGTGCCGATCCTGGTGTTGGCCGTGATCCTGCTCACCGGTTTCGCGGTGTTCGGCTTCATGCTGCAAAGCGTGGCCGCGCAGATCCTGCGGCCGCTGCCGCTCTTGATCGCCGTGCCGGCCGCCGCTTTGGCGGCCGTGCCCGCGACGCGCTGGGCGAGCCGAGGCATCGCCCGGATCATCCCGCGCGACGAGACCAATGCGCTGAGCCAGTCCGAGTTCATCGGCCTGATCGGCACCGTCACGATCGGCCCACTCGACCAGGGCCATCCCGGCGCGGTCCGCGTGAAAGACCGCTACGACAATGTTCACATCCTGCGCGCCAGGGCGGCGCCGGGACATCTGATGGCAACGGGCACGCTGGTGCTGATCGTCGATGGAGCGGACGGCCTGTTCGAGGCCATTCCCGCGCCGGACAGCGTGGCAGACAGCGCCTCAACGGGGGTCTGAGACATGGATTTCTTCTCGCTCGGCATCATCGCCGCCGGCATTCTCGTCGCCATCGTCGTGATCGGCATCATCATGACGTCGCTCTACACACGGGCGACGCGCGACAAGGCCTATGTCCGCACCGGTCTCGGCGGCAAGAAGGTCGTGCTCGACGGCGGTTCGGTCATCCTGCCGATCTTCCACTCCTATTCCTGGGTCTCGCTCAGCACGCTGCGCCTCGAGGTGAAGCGCGCCGAGAACGAGTCGCTGATCACCAAGGACCGGATGCGGGCGGACATCACCGCCGAGTTCTATGTCCGCGTGAAGCCGGATGCCGAGAACATCGCGCTCGCGGCGCAGACGCTGGGCGACCGCACCAATGATGCCGATGCGCTGAAGGCGCTGGTCGAGGCGAAGTTCGTCGACGGCCTGCGCTCGGTCGCCGCCACCATGTCGCTGCGCGACCTGCAGGAGCAGCGCGCCGAATTCGTGAAATCGGTGCAGGCGGCGGTCGCACATGACCTGCAGTCGAACGGCCTTGAGCTGGAATCGGTCTCGCTGACGCGGCTCGACCAGACCGACATCAAGCATTTCAACCCGAACAACACCTTCGACGCCGAAGGTCTGACCGCGCTGACCAAGATCACCGAGGAACGCAAGCGCGAGCGCAACCAGATCGTGCGCGACAACGAGGTCGAGATCGCGACCAAGGACCGCGAGGCCTCGCTGCGCCGCCTGACGATCGAGCGCGAGCAGCGCGACGCCGAGCTCAGCCAGGAGCGCGACATCGCCAACAAGACGGCCGAGACCCGCGCGGAAGCGGCCAAGGCCGAACAGCTCGCCCGCCTCAACGAAGAGACGGCACGCCTCGAAGCCGAGCGCGGCATCGCCGAACGCGACGCCGAGACGCGGCAGGCGCGCGAATCCGCTCGCATCGCCGCCGAGCGGGGCATTGCCGAGCGCGAGGCGGAGGCGCGCAAGATCACCGAGACTGCCCGTATCGAGGCCGCGATCGCGGTTGCCCAGAAGACCGAGGAGGAACAGGCTGCGCGTGCCAAGGCCGACGAGGCGAAGGCTTCCGCCATCACCGCCGAGGAGCAGGTGACGACGGCGCGCGAGGTCGAGATTGCCGAGCGCGCCAAGCGCATCGCCGTGCTCGATGCGCGCCGCATCGCCGAGCAGGAGGCGACTGCGGTCACCGTGAAGGCCGAAGCCGAGCGCCAGGCAGCCGAGAACCTCGCTGCCGCGACCAAGATCGAGGCGGAGGCCGAAGCCGCCGCCGCCAAGATCCGCGCAGCCGGCGTGATCGAGCTCGGCGAGGCGCAGGCGCGGGCCGAGCGGGCCAAGAACGACGCCCGCAACGCGCTGTCGCCGGCGATCATCGAGTTCGAGCTCAACAAGGCCCGCGTCGATATCGTGCCGGCAGCGCTGGCGCAGGCGATGAAGCCGATCGAGAAGATCTCCGACATCCGCATCTTCAGTGCCGGCAATCTCGTCGGCGCGATGAATGGCGGGGTCGGCGGCGACCAGCCGGGCGCGGTCGGCGACCTGTCGAGCCAATTGCTCAGCTTCACCGCGCAGAAGCCGATCCTCGACGAGATCCTGAAACAGGCCGGCTTCGAGGGCGCCGATCCGACGCAGGCTCTGCTCGCGGCTTCCGTGGGCGGGGCGAGCAAGGCGCCCGCACAGTCGCCTGCGGCGACGGAACCGAAGACCTAGGCCGGGCTGCAGGGCATCCACGACGCCGGCCGCTTCCACGGCCGGCGTTTTGCTGATGATCGGCGCTTCCTCAGCTCTCGCTTTTGCCGAAGAGCTGCGAGACCGCCAGCAGCAATGATGTCATCACGATCATGATCGTCGAGATCGCGGCGATGGTGGGATCGATCTGGTCGCGCAGCGCCAGGAACATCATCCGTGTCAGGGTCGCGTTGTCGCCGCCGGAGAAGAAGAGCGCACTCACGACCTCGTCGAAGGAGGTCAGGAAGGACAGCACCGCCGAGGTGACGAGGGCGAAGCCGATCTGCGGCGCCGTCACTTGCAGGAAGGCTTGCGTCCGCGTCGCGCCGAGGCTGCGCGCCACCCGCTCCTGATCGAGATCGAAGCTCTTCAGCGCCGAGCCAACGATCATCATCACGATCGGCACCGCCAGCATCGTATGCGCCAGCACGATGCCGAGGAAGGAATTGACCATCTTGAGCTGCACATAGGCGTAGAACAACGCGATGCCGACGAGGATGACCGGCACGATCGTCGGCGTCAGCAGGGCGAGGATCACCAGCCCCGCAAAGCGCAGGCGCGGGGCGTGCAGGCCATAGGCCGCGAGCGTGCCCATCGGCGTCGCCAAGAGTGCGGTGCAGAAGCCTGCCTTGAACGAGGTGGCGGTCGCTGCCATCCAGCTCGACGAGGCGAAATAGGCCTCGTACCAGCGCAGCGACCATTCCCGCGGCGGGAACTCCAGATATTGCGACTGGGAGAAGGACATCGGGATGACGATCAGCGTCGGGATGGCCAGGAAGGCCAGCACCAGCGCGCCGACCGCATAGAGCCAGAGCCGCGCGCCATGGCTGATCTGCGTGTCGCTGGCGGGACGATCGAGCCAGCCCATCTCAGTGCCCCGCCCCGAACAGGCCGGCGCCGCGCGACAATCGCGCCGCCAGCACCAGCACGACGAGTGTGATCACCAGCAGCACGACGCCGAGCGCGCTTGCCGCGCCCCAGTTGAAGAAGAGCTCGATATCGTTGGCGATGCGGTTCGAGACCATCGTCACCTTGCCGCCGCCGAGCATGGCCGGCGTCACGTAGAAGCCGAGGCAGAGCACGAAGACGAGAGCGGCGCCGGCCGCGAGACCCGGCAGCGAGAGCGGGAAGAACACCGTCCAGAAGCCGTGGACCGGCGTCGAGCCGAGGCTGGCTGCGGCGCGCAGCAGGTTGCGATCGATCGCGCGCATCGTGCCGTAGAGCGGCTGCACCATGAAGGGCAGCATGATATGGACCATGCCGATCAGCGTGCCGCCCATGTTGTGGACTAGCTGCAGGGGCTCGCTCCACAGGCCGAGCTTCATGCCCCATGTGTTGATGAGGCCGCTGCGCTGGAGCAGCACGAGCCAGGCATAGGTGCGGACCAGAAGCGAGGTCCAGAACGGCAAGAGCACCGCGATCATGCAGAGATTGGCGGCCCGCCTTGGCAGCTGCGACACGAAATAGGCCAGGGGATAGCCGAGCAGGATGCAGATCAGCGTGGTGACGAAGCTGATCTCGAAGGTGGTGCGGAAGGTCCGGCCATAGGAGGGCTCGGCCAGCATGCGCCGGTAATGCTCGAGGCTCAGTGCGCCGTTGTCGTCGAGGAAGGACAGGCCGAAGAGCCAGCCGACCGGCACGAGCATGGTGATCGTGACGAGCAGGAGCGCCGGCGCCGCGAGGCCGGCAAGCCCCATGCGCTCGCGCCACTGATCGCGCCGCAGGCCCGCGGCGTGGTCGTCCCCGGCCGGGCCGGCGGGATCGAAGGCGCTCGCGGTTGTCACGGCGCGCCTCGCGCCTCGTCGGGGAGCAGGACGGTATCGGAGACCGCGATGCCGATACGGACGGGCGTTCCGGGAGCGGGCGGCGGTCCCTCGCCACCGCGCGTTGTCAGGCGCAGTGCGACCGGGCTGCCGCCGTTCAGGACAGCTTGCAGCAGCAGCGTATCACCTTGATAGACTGCGCCGGTCACGCGGCCATCGAAGCAGTTCATGCCCTCGCCCTCGCCCGGCCCGAGCAGATGCAGGCGCTCCGGCCGCAGCACCATCATGC
>JAEWKP010000086.1 GCA_023393655.1 Pseudomonadota bacterium
CGCCTGCAAGGCCCGCGAGCCCTCGGGCTCGACGCCAACGACCTTGACCTTGCTCCCGGCGAACCAGCTCGCGATGCCCGAGATCAGCCCGCCACCGCCGACCGCGACGAGCACGGTGTCGAGATCGAGCTCCTGCAAATCCCATTCGCGACCGAGCGTGCCCTGCCCGGTGATGGTTTCCGCTGCCGCGAAGGGATGGATCTTCAGCGCCCCGGTCTTCGCGACAAACTGGTCGCAGGCCGCCTGCGCGTCGTCGTACTGGGCTCCGCCGACAAGGACATCGGCGCCGAAGCGCTTGATCGCCTCGATCTTGGCGGCTGGCGAGATCTCCGGAACGAAGATCGTCGCCTTCACGCCACGCTTCATCGCGGCATAGGCCACCGCCGCGCCGTGATTGCCACCGGAGGCGGCCGAGACGCCGGCCGCCGGCACCGGCAGCGAGAGCAGGTTGTTGAAGGCGCCGCGCGTCTTGAACGAGCCGGCATGCTGCAGGCATTCGAGCTTGAGCGAGACATCCGCCTCGGCGCCGAAAGCGCCCGTGCCCAGTCGCATCACCGGCGTGATCCGCGCATGGCCGGCGATGCGCGCCGCCGCTTCCTCGCTCATCGGACGGGTGATGGGGCGTGCGCTCATGACGATATCCTGGCAAGGCTCGGAGGCTGGACGAAACGTCCAGATCGCAATCGGAAGACCGTGGCTATCGCGTCCCGGCGGATCGGGAAAGGGGTACCCACGCCCGGCGGCAATGTGCCGGGTGACGACCAGCGCCGCCAGCGCATCGAGCAGATCGTCGGCGGCGGCCCCGCGCGGTGGGCGGGAGCCGGCCGTCTCTGCCGGAACGCCGGCTGCGACCAGCAGATTCCGGCGCTCGGCCATGCCCTCCGGATTGACCGCGCCCTTGATCTTCTTGGGATGGACCAGCGGTGCGCCGCGCATCGTGCGGAAGGCAAGTTCGGGGTGAATCTCGAAGACGCGTTCGCGCAATGCCGGCTCGGAACGCAGCAGGCCATCGATTTCGCGGATTTTCGGGAACAGGTGAAAACCCTGTTTCGAGACCTTGCGCGGCGGATCGGACGCCGCGAGCGCCAGCGCGCAGGCCTCCCAATAGTCGGTCGCCTCCACCGCCCGGCGCGCGGGAATGGAGAAAACAGAGGATTGCCGGTCGCCCAGCAGCGCCCGCACCGCCTGCTCCGGCCCGCGCCCGGAGCCCTTCACCCGATCGGGGAGGCCGATCGGCATATCCACCGCGACGAGATCGGGCACGATCTCACCGGCGAACAGATCGGCGAAGTGACGCACGACACGGACCACCGGCGCATCCCGCCCTTCGCTGGACGCGATCGCTGCGATCCAGCCGCCCTTGCAGCCATCGACACCGGCCAGCCACGCCATTCCCGTTTCCTCCGCCTTTCGCAGCGCTGGCATTGCATCTGCGTTGCTCTACTGTGCAGCGCAGCACAAGCCGGCCCGTGTCAGGAGAGACGATGACCACGATACGCCCCCGCCGCAGCGCCCTCTACATGCCGGGCTCGAACGCCCGCGCGCTCGAAAAGGCCCGCGAGATCACGGCCGACGTCCTGATCCTGGACCTGGAGGACGCCGTCGCCCCCGACGCCAAGGCTGCGGCACGCGAGCAGGTCTGCGCTGCCGTGAAGGCCGGTGGTTATGGAAGGCGGGAGCTGGTGATCCGCGTCAACGGCGTCGGCACGCCGTGGTTCACTGAGGATCTCGCTGCCGCCACGGAGGCGAAGCCGCAGGCGATCCTGATCCCGAAGGTTTCGGCGCCGGAAACACTGCACGAGGTCGGCGGCCTGTTGAACGGCCTCTGGGCCGACCCCGCCATCGCGATCTGGGCGATGATCGAGACCCCGCTCGCCATCCTCGATGTCGAGCGCATCGCCCGTGCCGCCCGCGATCCGGTGACGCGGCTTTCCTGCTTCGTCATGGGCACCAACGACCTCGCCAAGGAAACCCGCGCCCGTTTCGTGCCCGGGCGGGCGCCGATGCTGCCCTGGCTGACCACGGCGATCCTGGCCGCGCGGGCCCATGGCATCGATATCGTCGACGGGGTCTACAACGATCTCAAGGACGAGGCAGGCTTCCGCGCCGAATGCGAGCAGGGGCGGGATCTCGGCTTCGACGGCAAGACGCTGATCCACCCCGGCCAGGTCGCGGCTGCCAACGAGATCTTTGCCCCCGACGCGGCCGAGCTTGCCCGCGCCAGGGCGATCATCGCCGCCTTCGACCAGCCTGAGAATGCCGACAAGGGCGCGATCCAGCTCGACGGCCGGATGGTCGAGCGCCTGCATGCGCAGATGGCGGCGCGCACGGTATCGCTGGCGGAGGCAACCGGGAGCTGAGCGGTCGGAAGCGGGCGCTCAAGCAAAAAGGGCCGCGCGCGCGGCCCTTTTCACAGGATCGTCAATCGAGGCAGCGCCATGCGCGGCCGGGAGCTTACTTGCCGGCAGCCTTGGCGCGTTCGATCGCCTCGACGATCAACTCCTTGGCGCGGG
>JAEWKP010000096.1 GCA_023393655.1 Pseudomonadota bacterium
AGATCGTAGCGCGTGTAGTCGAGCCTGACCGACATGCCGGGCGTGATCGCATATTCGACACCGCCGCCAAGGGCCCAGCCGCTGGCGATCTCGGAGCGTGATCCCAGTGCCGTCGGGTTGTTCGCCGGATCGGGGACGATGGTGCCGCGTTGCTCAACCCGGCCATAGGCATAGCCGCCGGTGCCGTAGATCAGCAGGTTGCCGAAGGCGATGCCGGCTCGCCCTCGCACCGTGCCGAGCATCGAAAGCCTGTTCTCGCTGCGCGTCGTCACGCGCACGCCGTAGAGATTGACGGAGTAGATGTCGTCACCGCCGAGGCGGGTGGCCGAAAGATCGGTCTCGGCGCCAATGACGACCGCGCCGATCTGATAGTTGAAGCCGAATTGCGCGCCGCCGACGGCGCCCTTGCCATCCGGCGACAGGCGGGAAGGTACGTTGCCGGCGCCGATCGAGGTGCGGATCGAGTTCGTGGGGCCGTAGCCGTCGATGATCGTGCTGTTGCTCTGGCGGCCGGCGCCGACCGAGCCACCGACATAGAAGCCGGTCCAGCGCGGGCGCTACGGAAACAGCGCGGGCAGGTCGGGCGACATCGCCTGGGGCGCCATCGGCGGCGGTGGCGGGGTGACGGGGGCACGGCGCGGCATTCCCGTCCGCGCGGGGGAGACGCCGCGCGGCGTATAGTCGGCGCGGCGCGAGCGGGGCTGCTGCACGGCCGGGCAGACCGGGCAGGTCTGTGCGACCTGCACGCGGTTGCGGCTCGGCGCAGTCGCCGCCAGCCGCAGGGCGGCAGCCGTGTGGCCCGATACCGGGTAGAGCCGGGCATAGAGCCTGAAGGATTCGGCATCGCCCGCGAGCACGGCCTCGGCCCAGGCCCGCTCATCCGTCCGCTGGGCGAGGATGCGATTCAGGCGCAACGCGTTCTGATCTTCGGGATTGATCGCGAGCGCATTGCCGTAGATGTCGCTGCGGTCCCAGGCGATCGCGGTGCGGGCGGCATCGGCCGGCGACATGTCGCGCAGCGAGGCCAGCGTCGGGCGCGCCGTCAGGGGTACGTTTCCGGCCACGGCTGCTTGCGCCGCAGGGGCGCCGGCAGGGCGCTGGAAGAAGCTGAACTCCGTGATCAGCGAGGAGGTGTCCCAGGGGATCTGGGCGCCGTTGGTGGAATCGTAGACGGCGAGACGGATGCGCCGGAAGATCTGCTCGACGGCCAGGCCCGGCTCGCGGGCCTCGCGCAGGAAGGCGGTGGTGAAGGGGCTGTTGGCGCCAGTGCCGTCCGCGGCGGTGGAGCCCGGCGAGGTCGCGAAGGCGACGAAGGTGCCGCTGCCGGAATCGATGCGGGCGAGGCCGGCTTCGCTGCTGATGCCTTCATTGGCGCCGTCGACGATCTGCAGCGCGAGGCCGCGAGCGACCTGACGGCCGGCAAAGGGATTGTCGCGGCAGGCGTCGAGGATCGCGATCTTGGACTTGGCCCCGGCGCCGTCGAGGCGGCGCAGGATGTCGCTCAGCGACAGCGATTGCTCTGCGATATTGGTGCCGATCTGCGGGCGGATATCCGTCGGCAGGATGTAGTTGGCGCCGTCGAGTTGCACGGCATGGCCGGCGTAATAGACCAGCGCCGTCGTATCGGGACCGCCCCGGCGCACCTTGTCGACGAAGACGTCGAGCGCGCTGCGCAGGCCGGCGAGCGACAGATCGAGCGCCGGCGTGATGTCGAAGCCGGCTTCTTGCAGCATGCTGCGCGTGGCGTTGGCGTCGTTCAGCGCGTTGGGAAGCTTAGTGACATTGGCATAGCCGCCATTGCCGATGACGAAGGCGAAGCGTTTCTGGGCAAAAGCGGGTGTGGCGCCGAGGCCAAACGTGACGAAGACTGCCGCGAGGGCGATTACGAGATACGCATAGGCCCGGGCTTGAATCCGCATGCTGCTTCCCCTGCGCGCGAGAAGAACGACTCGCTGGACCTGTCTGACGCCCACGATTCGAGCAGGCGTCCGCCATATGATGGAGATTCCCAGAAAGCTGGGGGGTGAAGCAACATCAAATCGACACGGAAAAGCCATGGTCCGAAAGCGAAGCCAGGGCCGGATTCATCCGTATCCGCTTCGTGTTAGCAGCGTCAGTCGTAGCGATCTTTCAAGTATAATCACGCCGGTGTGACTTAATTGCCAGGTATCGGCAGCCTTGTTCGACCTGCGTCGCAGGCTCAATGTCAGGTATGGCGCTCCTTCAAATGAATGAGGCGCCGGGACGACGCTTCGGCTCGAATGACGGGGACGGAGCCGGGCGGGAGCGGCCATGACCAGCGATCCAGCCATCAATCCCTATGACGCCGTGGCCTATCCCGGCCACTCCTTCTCGCAGACCCATCCCTCGCGATTGGCCACCATCGCGCATTTCCATGGCATGGACCCGGCGCTGCCGACGGCCATGCGTGTGCTCGAACTCGGCTGCGGACGCGGCGGCAACCTCATCCCGATGGCCGCGCAATATCCCGGCAGCGACTTCCTCGGCATCGACCTCAGCGGCGACTCGATCCGCCAGGCGCATGCCAACGCGTCGGAGCTCGGCCTCACCAATCTCGCCTTCGAACAACGCGACATCCTCGCGGTGACCGCGGAGATCGGGACCTTCGACTACATCATCGTCCATGGCGTCTATTCCTGGGTGCCGGATGTCGTGCGCGAGCGGATCATCGCCCTGTTCGGGCAATTGCTGGCACCGCAGGGCGTCGCCTATGTCAGCTACAATGCGCTGCCCGGCTGCCGGTTGCGCGACCTGGCGCGCGACGTCATGCTGTTTGCCGTCAAGGACATCGCGGACCCGCGCGAGCGCGTCCGCGTCGCTCGCAGCGCCCTGAAGGAGATCGCCGAGGCCAGCGATCCCGACAGCTTCCACGGCGCGGCACTGCGGCAGCGGCTGAAGCAGATCGACGAACTGCCCGACAACGTCCTCTATCACGACGATCTCAACCCCGGTGCGCGCGCCTTCGCGCTGCATGAGGTGTTGTCATCGGCCGAGCGGCACGGTCTGCAATTCCTGGCCGAAGCATCGTTCCCCAATCTCTACGGTGCCGCCAAGGGGCCGGCCCAGCAGATGCTCGACCGGATGCCGCTGGAGCAGATGGCGCTGCGAGAGCAGACGCTCGACCTGCTGATCGGACGGGCCTTTCGCGAGACGCTGCTGTGCCGGGCGGATGTCCCGCTCCGGCGCGGCGTTCGGCCGGGGTCGCTCAAGCCCTATCATCTCGCGGCCAATGCGCGGCTCGCGCCCCCGGCCGAGAAGGAGGCGAAGCCGGGCGTCCAGCGCTTCAGCTTTGACGAAGGCGTGCAACTTGCCGTGGATCTGCCGCTGGGCAAGGCGGCGCTCGCCATCCTCAGCGCGATCTGGCCGGCGAGCATTGCCTTTGACGACCTGGTGGAGCGCGCCTGCCGCGACGCTGCCGAGGCGCTCGGCCCCGACCGGGCGCGGGAGCTCGCGCGGCTCGACGAAGCCCTGATCGCGATCTTCAAGGCGGGGCTTCTCGATATCAGGCTGGAAGCGCCGCCGCTGACGACGGCGATCAGCGAGAAACCGGCAGCCAGCGAGATCGCGCGTTGGCAGGCCTCGAGCTCGGCCGAGGTCACGGACCTGCGCCACCGGACGGTTCAGCTCGACAGCGTCGTCGTGCGCAAATTCGTCAGCCTGCTCGACGGTTCGCGTGACCAGCGCATGCTGCTCGATGCGATGAACGCCTTCCTCGACGAGACCCGTGCCGCCGGCGCGGCCGTACCCGGCCTGCCGGAGCGGGCGACGGCGGAGGAGGTGGCGATGCATCTGAAGGATGTCGCGCGCCTCGGGCTGCTGCGGGCGTGACGATTGTGAAGCGCCCCGCTGAGGGGTAACCTTGCGGCAGGGGCGATGGAGCGCAGGCCAGCGGAATGAGCGAGCGCTTCCGGCAATTCCAGGCGCTGTTTCCGGAGGAGGCTTGCCTCGCCGCGCTGATGCGCCTGCGCCATGGCGGAACGAGCCTGAAATGTCCCGCCTGCGGCCGGCCGGCGCAGTTCGAACCGCGCCCGAAATTGCGCGGTTTCGCCTGCCAGCATTGCAACTACATGATCCATCCGGCAGCCGGGACGCCGCTCGAAAGCCGGCGCACGCCGCTGCAGCTCTGGTTCTACGCGCTGAAGGCGGTGTCGGAACAACCGGGCAAGGCTGCCGTCGGCACAGTCGCGCGCGAGGCGGGCGTGCCGCAGGTGACGGCGCAGCGCCTTGCCGACGATCTCGCTGCGCTCGCCGCACGAGGCGACGCGGGTTGGCTGGAGAAGCTGCGGAGTCTGGTGACGGGGAAGTCGGAAGCGGTCGCCGCGCCGTCGCCTCCCGCATCCCCGTCGCTCGCCGTGATTCCCGGTGCCGCTGCTGCTGCGCGGAAGGGGATCGTGGAACCGCCGGGCTCGGGGCCGGCCCGGCCCGTTGCCGCCGTGCCAGCTCCGTCTCCCGCTCAAGCACCGGCCGCTGCTCCGCGAACACCGTCCGTGAAGCCTGCGGACACTGCCGGATCACCCACGACGTCGCCGAAGAAGGCCGCCTCCGGGCGCAAGGCGATCGCTGCCGTGGCAGCCGGCGCTGCCTGCGTGACCGCGGCGGTGCTCGGCCTTGCCTATGCGCGGCTCCAGCGGCAGGAGCGGCCGGAGCCGGAGCGCGGGATCGAGATCGCGGCCGTCGAGGCCCCGGCGCTGAAGGATGCGCCGGCCCGGCCATCGCTGATCCTGTCCTCGGTCGAGCAGGACCTGGAGGGCGCGCGGCAGGCGGCCCAGTTCGCCCTCGACAACGACCCCTCGCTGGCGGCGATCAAGCCGCAGGAGGACGCGCCGACCCAGCAGGTGCCGGTCAATAAGCTACAGTTGCCGTCGAACATCCTGCTGGTGCCGCCGAAGATGCAGGGCGGGCCGCCGCCGGGACCGGTCTCAGCCACCGGCGCGCCGCAGCCGCCGCCGCAGATCTCCAGCGGGGACCCCGATCAGGTGCTGACCTTCGGGCCGATCAGGAGCCGCCGCCATCTCGTCGACCTGATCGTGCGCGCGAGCAAGGTCGTCGGCGCCGACCCGACCCTGCTGATGGCGGTGGCCGACAAGGAATCCTCGTTCTCGACGGCGGTGAAGGCGCAGACCTCCTCGGCGACCGGGCTCTACCAGTTCATCGAGCAGACCTGGCTTGGCGTTATCTACGAATTCGGGGCGAAGCACGGGCTCGCCGCCGACGTGAAGCTGATCGGCAGGTCCGGCCGGCAGTTCGTCGTGACCGATGGTTCCCAGCGCCAGCGCATCCTCGACATGCGGCGCGAGCCCTATATCTCGGCGCTGCTGGCAGCCGAGATGCTGAAGCGCGACACGCTCAGGCTGGAACGGGCGCTTGGGCGCCATCTCACCGGCGGCGAGATCTACCTGATCCACTTCCTCGGCCCCGATGCGGCGCAGACCTTCATCGAGACGATGGAGGAGCAGCCCGGCGTCAAGGCGGCCGAGCTGCTGCCCCGGCCGGCGCAGGCCAACCGGCCGATCTTCTATGCAGGTTCAGGCGGCGAGACGAAGGTGCTCACCGTCTCCGAGGTCCACAAGAAGTTCAACGACATGATCAAGATCAGGCTCGATCGCTACAGCGCGGTCAGGCCCGGCGGGGGCGGGGGCATCGCCCGGCCGCAACCGAAGAAATGACCTGTTGACGCCGCGCGCGTGTCCGCTCGCGGCCACCGCTCTCCAAGAGCAGCGAAAGGAGAAGACCCATGCCCGCCAACCGTTTCGAGCAGGTCGATGAACCGCCGACCGACGCGATCACGCTGAGGCTGTCGCAGCGCGGCGGAGAGGCCTTCGGGCATGTGCTTTGTCCGGCCGATCTCGCCGGCGGGCATCTGGTGAACGATTTCGTCAGCGACGAACTCGCTGCGAAGGATGCCTTCCGCACGGCGATCCGCCTCGCCAACGAGATCCAGGCGCCGATCGTGGTCGAGGACAAGGCTGGGATCTGGCAGGACGAATGGGGCGTGCTTTATCGGGAGGATTGAGCGGAGCCGACCTTCCCTTCTCCCCTTGCGGGAGAAGGTGGCGCGGAGCGCCGGATGAGGGGTCGCGCAGCGCTATGCGGTTTCGGCCGCTGCAAGCGCTAATCTGTCAAGGTCGCGAGACCCCTCACCCCGACCCTCTCCCGCAAGGGGAGAGGGGGCAGGTCCCGCCTCCCGCGCCCAAGCCTTTCCCCGCCCGCAGGCTCGCCTGCGGGCGGTGTCG
>JAEWKP010000146.1 GCA_023393655.1 Pseudomonadota bacterium
TCGGCCATTCGCCTGTGAATAGGTCGGTCAGCTCGCGGATCGAATCCGAGACGCGCGGCAGCATCGGATGCCCGTTCTCGAAATAGCCGATCGCCGGTTCGAGGACGTCGCGCAGCTTGAGCCGGCCATGGTCGCGCAGCAGCGTCATCCAGCCGCCGAAGGCGCCCGGGATCACAGTGGCAAGCAGGCCGGAGCCCGGGATCAGGTCGAGGCCAAGCGCCTTGTAGGCGGCGATGGTCGCCGCCTGCGGCGCCGGTCCCTGGGCGCAGAGCGTCTCGACCTTCTTCGTTTCAGCCGAATAGAACACCGCCGGCATGTCGCCGGCCGGGCCGACCAGATGCGGCTCGACCACCTGCAGGACGAAGGCGGCGGCCGCGCAGGCGTCGAAGGCGTTGCCGCCCTTTTCCAGCATCGCCATGCCGGACGCGGTCGCGAGCCAGTGCGTCGAGGTGACGACGCCGAAGGTGCCGAGGATTTCGGGGCGGGTGGTGAACATGGGCGTATCCCTGAAGCCTAGTTTTCTTTTGGATCGAGCGCGTCGCGCAGGCCGTCGCCGAGCAGGTTGAAGCCGAGCACGGCAAGGAAGATGCAAATGCCCGGCGCCACCGACATCCACGGCGCCTGCTCCATGAAGTTCTTGGCGACGTTGAGCATCTGGCCCCAGGACGGTGCCGGCGGCTGCTGGCCGAGGCCGAGGAAGGAGAGCGCGGCTTCCAGGATGATCGCCTGCGCCATGAACAATGTCGACTGCACCACGATGGGGGACAGGGTGTTGGGCAGGACATGGCGGAACATCAGCCGGAGATCGCGCGCGCCGACAGCCCGCGCACCCTCGACGAAATCCTCTGCCTTGACGCTCATCACCTGGCCGCGGATCAGCCGGATGAAGATCGGCACGGCCGAAAGGCCGATCGCGATCATCGCGTTGGTCAGGGACGGGCCGAGCACTGCCGCGAAGGCGATGGCGAGGATCAGGAAGGGGCAGGCAAGCAAGGCCTCGGTGACGCGCGAGATCACGATGTCGATCCAGCCGCCATACCACCCCGCCAGCAGCCCGAACGGCAGGCCGATCGCGACCGCGATCAGGACCGAGACGATGCCGGCGAGCAGCGAGGCCTGCGCGCCGTAGAACAGCCGCGTGACCTGGTCGCGCCCAAGCTCGTCCGTGCCGAACCAGTAGAGTTCCGAAGGCGGCTTGCGGATGGCGAGGAAGTTCGACTTGAACGGGTCGGCCAGCGGCAGCACCGGTGCGAGCACTGCCATCAGCAGGAAGGCCAGCACGATGCTGCCGCCGATCAGCGCCGATTTGTTGCGGATCAGCCGGGCGAGCACGCCGGGGCGGGCCTTCACCCCGCTCGCCGCGCCTGCCGAGGAGGCGGAATCGAGCGATGCCATCAGCCTGTCCTCAGGCGTGGATTGACGAGGACGTAGAGGATATCGGCGATCAGGTTCATCAGGATGAAGCCGATGGCCGTGCACAGCACCACGCCCTGCACCACGCCATAGTCGCGGTTGAACACGGCATCGACGATCAGCTTGCCGAAGCCGGGAATGGTGAAGACCTGTTCGGTCAGCACCGCGCCCGCCAGCAACTCGCCGAAGAGCAGGGTGGTCAGCGTGATGATCGGCATCAGCGCGTTGCGCAGGGCGTGGCGGTGGATGACGGTATCCTCGTCGAGCCCCTTGGCGCGGGCGGTGCGGACATAATCCGAGCGCAGCACCTCCAGCATCGCCGAGCGGGTATGGCGCATCAGGAAGGCGGCAAGCCCGTTGCCGAGCACGAAGGCCGGCATGATCAGTCGCTGGATCGCTTCCCAGGGGTGGACGAAGATCGATTCATAACCTGAGGCCGGCAGCCATTTCAGGTGCACCGAGACCAGCAGGATCAGCATGATCCCGAACCAGAAATTCGGGATCGACAGCCCGGACAGTGCGACCGCGCTGGCGGAGTAGTCGACGACCGTGCCCTTGCGCCGTGCCGCCAGGATGCCGATCGGAATGCCGATGGCGATCGCGACGAGGATCGAGGCCGTGGCGAGCTGGATCGTCACCGGCAGCTTCTGCAGGATCAGCCCGAGCACCGGCTCGCCGGTGCGCAGCGAGCGGCCGAAATCACCCTGCGCGACCTGTCCCAGCCAGGCGAAGAACTGCACGATCACCGGATCGTCCAGGCGGTAGATCTCGCGCAGTCGCGCGATGACCTCGGGGTCGCGCTCCTCGCCGGCGATGACGAGGAAGGGGTCGCCCGGCAGCGCGCGCTGCAGGGCGAAGACGAAGAGCGATACCAGGAAGAGCGTCGGTATCGCGATCAGGATGCGGCGGAGGATGAGCGTGGCCATGGGCCACCCGTCACGACATGAGCGCCCTCACGAGCGCTTCATTCCAGCCAGCCGGATCATCCCGTCCGGATTGATCGCGAAGCCCTGGATATTGGAGCGCATCGCGAAGAACACCGTCTGGTTGTAGAGATAGATGATCGGCAATTCGTCCTGCAGGATCTTCTGCGCCGCGTCGTAGCGCTTCTTGCGCTCGGCCGGTTCGTAGATCGTGCGGGCCTCGTCGAGCAGCTTGTCCACTTCCGGGTTGGCGTATTTGCCGTCGTTCTGGTTGCCCTTGGAATGGGCGAAGGGGTGGATGTTGCCGTCGGGGTCGATGCGGCCGGACCAGCCGACGCGGCTCATCTGGAATTTGCCCTGCTGCTGATCGCGCAGCTGGCTGGCGAATTCGGTCGAGCGGATCTGGATGTCGATGCCGGCTTCCTGCGCCATCGCCTGGATCACCTGCCCGAGCTGGGCATCGACCGGGTTATTGGTGACGAAAAGCTCGACGGAGACCTTGGACTGCCCGGCCTCCTTGAGCAGCGCCTTCGCCTTGTCGAGGTCGCGGGCCGGAATCGGCAGGTCGGCGCTGACGTAGAAATTGCCGGGGTTGAAGGGCTGGTTCGACGGCGCATAGAGCCCCTCGAACACGACCTGGCTCAGCACCTTGCGGTCGATCGACAGGGAGAGCGCCTGGCGCACGCGCTTGTCCTTGCCCATCGGCTGGTTGGCGGCTTCGCCGTTCCTGGTGTTGATGGTGATGCCCTGGTAGCCGAGATTGGCGACGCTCTCGACCTTGAGCGACTTGTCCGATTGGGCGGATTTCACGTCGGTCGGGGCCAGCCGCTCCAGCATGTCGAGCTCGCCGGAGCGCAGATTTGCGAGGCGGACCGTCGTGTCGGGAATGGCGCGGTAGAGGATGCGGTCGAAGCTGTATTTGTCGGCCTCCCAATGCTCCTTGAACTTCTCCAGCACGATCCGGTCGTTCTGGACGCGCTCGACGAACTTGTAGGGGCCGGAGCAGATCGGCTTCGCCGCGACGTCGCCGGAGAGGCTCTTGGGCGAGAGCATCATGCCGGCGCGGTCGGTGAGCTGCGAGAGCAGCGTGGCGTCCGGGCGCTTGAGCTTCAGCACCAGCGTGGTGGCATCGGGCGCCTCGATGGTGTCGACCGAGGCGAGCTCGGCCTTGCGCAGCGAATCGGGCAGCGTGCGGGCACGCTCGAGATTGGCCTTGGCGGCCTCGGCGTTGAAGGCCTCGCCGTCGTGGAATTTCGCATCGCTGCGCAGCTTCATCGTCAGCGTCAGCCCGTCGGCCGAGAAGTTCCACTCGGTCGCCAGTCGCGGCACCAGCTTCAGCTCCGGCGTGATGTCGACCAGCCGGTCGCACAGCCCCATGAAGACGATGCGGCCGACGAAGGTGCGTGCCTTGTGCGGGTCGAGCATGTCGGGGTCTTCCTGCAG
>JAEWKP010000178.1 GCA_023393655.1 Pseudomonadota bacterium
CAATGGGGGTTTCCGGCATTTTCCGCAAGAAGGGATGGCGAGTGACGAATGTCAAGAACCATCAGCCGTCAATAGGCGCGATATTGCGCCACATAAGCCATATTCCCGCCATCTGGTTGCAGGAGCGCAACGCGACATGGCGTTTCGGCCTCCTGTCAGTGCTGCTCCAGCGCAACGGATGCTTGCCGCCCGCCCGCTGACATCGTAACGCGTAGGCGAATATTTCAGTCGGAAGAGTCCAGATGAACGCGCATGCCCGCCCCGCCGACCCGAAGAAGCTGATCAAGGGCGCGACCGGCGATTGGGAGATCGTGGTCGGCATGGAGATCCATGCCCAGGTCACCTCCAATGCCAAGCTGTTCTCCGGCGCCTCGACCGGCTTCGGCGCCGAGCCGAACGAGCATGTCAGCCTCGTCGACGCGGCCATGCCCGGCATGCTGCCGGTGATCAATGCCGAATGCGTCAAGCAGGCGGTGCGGACGGGCCTCGGCCTCAACGCGCAGATCAACAACCGCTCGGTCTTCGATCGCAAGAATTATTTCTATCCGGACCTGCCGCAGGGCTACCAGATCAGTCAGTACAAGAGTCCGATCGTGGGCGAGGGCGAGATCGTGGTCGATCTCTCGCCAACCGAGCAGATCACGGTCGGCATCGAGCGCCTGCATCTCGAGCAGGATGCCGGCAAGTCGATCCATGACCAGCATCCGACGATGAGCTTCGTCGATCTCAACCGTTCGGGCGTCGCGCTGATGGAGATCGTCTCCAAGCCGGACCTGCGCTCGGCCGAGGAGGCGAAGGCCTATGTCTCGAAGCTGCGCACCATCCTGCGCTATCTCGGCACCTGCGACGGCGACATGGAGAAGGGCAATCTCCGCGCCGACGTGAACGTCTCTGTCCGCAAGCCGGGCGATGCCCTTGGCACGCGCTGCGAGATCAAGAACGTCAACTCGATCCGCTTCATCGGCCAGGCGGTCGACACCGAGGCACGCCGCCAGATCGGCATCATCGAGGATGGCGGCACGATCGACCAGGAAACCCGCCTCTACGATCCCGGCAAGGGCGAGACCCGTTCGATGCGCTCCAAGGAAGAGGCGCATGACTACCGCTACTTCCCCGATCCGGACCTGCTGCCGCTCGTATTCGACGACGCCTTCGTCGAGAGCCTGAAGGGCGCCCTGCCGGAGCTGCCGGACGCCAAGAAGGCCCGCTTCATCGCGACCTACGGGCTCTCGCCCTATGACGCCTCGGTGCTGGTCGCCGAGCGCGATCAGGCCGACTATTTCGAGGAAGTGGCCAAGGGCCGCGACGGCAAGGCCGCCGCCAACTGGGTGATCAACGAGCTGTTCGGTCGGCTCAACAAGGAAGGCAAGGACGTCACGACCTCGCCGGTCTCGGCCGCGCAGCTCGGCGGCCTCGTCGACCTGCTCGGCGAGGGCGTCCTCTCCGGCAAGATCGCCAAGGACCTGTTCGAGATCGTCTGGACCGAGGGCGGGGATCCCCGCCAGATCGTCGAGGCCCGCGGCATGAAGCAGGTCACCGATACCGGCGCCATCGAGAAGGCGGTCGACGAGATCATCGCGGCGAACCCCGACAAGGTCGAGCAGGTCAAGGCCAAGCCGACAATGCTGGGCTGGTTCGTCGGTCAGGCCATGAAGGCCTCGGGCGGCAAGGCCAACCCGCAGGCTCTCAACGAGATCCTTAAAGCAAAGCTCGGCATCGAGTGATCATGTGACGCCCGCCGATCTCGTCATCCGCGACGCCGAAGCTGCCGATCTCCCGGCGGTCAGGGCGCTTTTGGTCGAGACCTGGCATGCCACCTATGACGGCATCTATGGCTGGCAGCGCGTCGCCGAGATCACCAATGCCTGGCACTCCCTGGAGAGCTTGAAGGCCCAGCTCGGCCGCGACGAGGGCATCTTTCTCGTCGCGCTGATCGGAGAGGAGATCGTCGCCACGGCCTCCGCCCGACAGGAGCGTGACCGTGCGGCCCTGCTGACACGGCTCTATGTCTTGCCGAACCGGCAAGGCGTCGGCATCGGGCGCACCTTGCTGCAGGTCGCGCTCGCCTGCTTTCCGGATGCGCCGGTGGCGCGGCTCGAGGTCGAGAGCCAGAACGAGCCCGCCATCACCTTCTACGAGCGCATGGGCTTCTTCCTGCAGAGGCAGGCGCGCTTCGACGGGCGCGACGACACGCCCAACACGCTCCTGATGGCGAAGCGCCTCTTCGTCGCCTGAGCAGACGCATAACGGACGAGATAGGCCTATGACCAAAACCGACGTTTCCGAAATCCGCATGCGCCAGGCGGTGAGGGCCGATGTGCCGCGCGTCGCAGAGCTCATCATGCATGGCGCCTCGGTGCAGAGGCGCACGCCGGATGAGATCACCGCCGAGGCGCAGGACCCGGTCTATCTCAAGGCCTTCGATGTGATCGCGGCCAACCCGTACAACACGCTCTTCGTCGCCGAGCTGGAGGGCAGGGTGGTCGGCACCTACCAGATCACCGTCCTGCCGGGCCTGGCCGAGCGCGGGCGCATCCGCGCCAAGATCGAGAGCGTCCATGTCGCGCCGGAATGCCGCAGCCGCGGCATCGGCGCGATCATGATGCGCCACGCGATCGCCTTCGCGGCGGAAAAGGGCGTCGGCCTCGTCGAACTGACCTCGCACAAGGCCAGGCCCGAAGCACATCGCTTCTACTCTGGCCTCGGCTTCGTGCAGAGCCACGAGGGCTTCAAGATGGCGCTCTCGCCCTGAGCGAGCCGCCTTCAAGACATGGCGCGGTCGCGCCCAAAGCGCACCGCAGCCTCTTCCGGGGCGTTCGCAAGCTTCCTAGGTTCGATGGCGAGGCCTCCCGCCTGAAAGGAAGCGACCGATGTCCGCAGCCCCCGCCAAGCCGATCGACCTTTATTACTGGCCGACGCCGAACGGCACCAAGATCACCATCATGCTCGAAGAGCTCGGGCTACCTTACACCATCGTCCCGGTGAATATCGGCAAGGGCGACCAGTTCAAGCCAGACTTCCTCGCGATCTCCCCCAACAACCGCATGCCGGCGATCGTCGACCCCGACGGGCCGGGCGGCAAGCCGATCTCGGTCTTCGAATCCGGCGCGATCCTGCAATATCTCGGCCGCAAGACCGGCCAGTTCTATCCGCAGGACGAGCGCGGCCGCGTCGAGGTCGACGAATGGCTGTTCTGGCAGATGGGCGGCTTCGGCCCGATGCTCGGCCAGACCCATCACTTCCGTCTCTACGCGCCCGAGCCGGTGCCCTACGCCATCGATCGCTACACCAACGAGACCAACCGCCTCTATGGCGTGTTGAACCGGCGCCTCGAAGGCCGCGACTATATCTGTGGCGAGTATTCGATCGCCGACATGGCTTGCATCGGCTGGGCCCGCGGCTGGGAAAAGCAGGGCCAGGACTTGAAGCAGTTCCCCAATGTCGCGCGCTGGCTGGAGACCATGCAGGCGCGCCCGGCCGTGCAGCGCGGGCGGAAGGTCGGCGAGGAGCTGCGCAATCCGGCGGGCATCAGCACGCCGGAGGAAAAGGCGATCCTGTTCGGCCAGAAGGCGCGCTGAGCGCCGGCCGTCATCCGAGATGCGTCATTGTGGGGCTTTCCCCCCCCCTGGCGTGGGGTGTCA
>JAEWKP010000208.1 GCA_023393655.1 Pseudomonadota bacterium
CTGAAGGGCTTCCACTGGGTCACCGACGCCCAGTACATGATGATCCCGAAGGGCGTCTCCGACGAGAAGCTCAACGTGCTGCTCGACCTGATCCGCCACATGCTGACGCCCGCGCAGCAGGCCTACACCTATGACGAAGGCTATTTCTATCCCGGCCCAGCGCGGAAGGATGTCCCGGTCACCATGGCTCCGGCTGACAGCCAGACGGTCATCGCCGAGTTCGGTCGCCCCGAATATGAGGGGCTGATCAAGAACAATCCCATCGAGGTGCCGCTCCAGCCCGATCAGATGGTGGTGGCCTTCCGGATCTGGGACGAGCAGGTCGGCGGCGCGAAGCGCAAGTAAATCGCAGGGCTCGGTCGGGGCGTTTCCCGACCGAGCTCGCCCTTGCTCTCATTCACATCCCTGGTAGCCATGACCATCAACGCAGCTTCGTTCCGCGAGCTTCGGCTCGACCGTCTGAGCCGTGACTTCGGCACCCATAACGCGCTCAAGGACGTCTCGCTGACGATCGGCAAGGGCGAGTTCATCGCGCTGCTCGGGCCGTCGGGCTGCGGCAAGTCGACGACGCTGAACCTGATCGCGGGGCTGCTTCCGGCGACGGGCGGGGGCATCTGGCTCGACGACAGGCGCATCGACCCGCTGCGTCCGGAAGAGCGCGGCTTCGGCATGGTCTTCCAGAGCTATGCGCTGTTCCCGCATATGAACGTGAACAGGAACATCGGCTTCGGCCTGAAGATGCGCGGCCTGCCGCGCGCCGAGATCGACAGGCGGGTGGCGGAAGCGGCCGCGCTGGTGCGCCTGCAGGGCCAGACCGAGAAGCTGCCGGGCCAGCTCTCCGGCGGCCAGCAGCAGCGCGTCGCGATCGCGCGGGCCATCGTGGTCGAGCCGCCGCTGGTGCTGATGGACGAGCCGCTGTCCAATCTCGACGCCAAGCTGCGCCTCGAGATGCGCGCCGAGATCCGCCGCATCCACAACACGCTCGGCGCCACCACGATCTACGTCACCCACGACCAGGAGGAGGCGCTCTCGCTCGCCGACCGCATCGTCGTGCTGCGCGACGGCCAGGTCCGCCAGGTCGGCGCGCCGGAAGACCTGTTCATGCGGCCGGACCATCTCGATGTCGCCGAGTTCATGGGCTTCCGCAACAAGGTCAAGGGCAAGGTGGCCTCGGCCGGCGAGGGCAGGGCGACGATCGCGGTCGGCGATGCGCAGCTTTCGGGCCGTGCGCGTCACGCCCTCTCCGCCGGCGGCGACGGCTATCTGGCGATCCGCCCGGAGGACCTGCATCCGGTCGCGGCCAGTCAGGCCGGCCTCACGGCGCAGGTCGTCTCGACCGAGTTCCGCGGCCGCGAGTTCGTCGGCTTCGCCCGCATGGCGGATGGCACGGATCTGTCCTTCCTGGCGCATGACAAGCTGGCGCCGGGCGAGACCGTGACGCTCGCCGCCGATCCCGACCGCGTCCTCGTCTATGGGGGGGCGGCGTGAGTACGGACACCACCTCCATCCCGCTGAAGCAGCGGCTGGCGGCGCGCGGGCTGGACGGGCTGACGCTGCTCGTCGTCCCCGCGATCCTGTTCCTGCTGGCGCTGTTCATCTATCCGTTCCTGTACGGGCTCGTGCTCTCCTTCGAGCCGAAGCAGGGCGGCATCTTCGCCAACTACCAGCGCTTCTTCTCCGATTCCTTCCTCTATGGAACGATCGGCACCACGCTCTGGCTCGCCTTGCCGGTGACCATCGCGACGCTCTTGCTGGCGATCCCGATCGCCTTCCGCGTCCGGCTGATGAAGAACCAGCGCCTCTTGACCACGATCCTGGTGATCCCGATCACGCTCGGCACGGTGCTCGTCGCCGAGGGCCTCTTGAACTATCTCGGGCCGCAGGGCTGGTTCAACCGCGTGCTGATGACCTTCGGCATCATCTCCTCGCCGGTGAAGCTCTTGCACAACTACTGGGGCGTGATGCTCTCGCTGGTCATCACCGGCTTCCCCTTCACCTTCCTTTTGACGCTGTCCTACCTCTCCGGCATCGATCCGGCGCTGGAGCAGGCGGGCGCGACGCTGGGGGCGGGGCCGTGGGAGCGCTTCAAGCACATCCTGTTCCCGCTCCTGCTGCCGGGGCTCGCGATCACCTTCTGCCTGAGCTTCGTCCAGGCCTTCTCGGTCTTCCCTTCGGCGGTGCTGCTCGGTGCGCCCTCGGGGCCGACGCGGGTGATCTCGATCGCGGCCTATCAGGCGGCGTTCGAGGAATACGACTACTCCATGGCTTCGGCCGTCGCGATGATCATGGGCGTGGTTCAGCTCGCCATCGTCGTCGTGGTCCTGGCCGCGCGCGGCATGCTGTATCGCGGCCCTGCCGGCGGCGGAAAGGGCTGATCCGATGGTCAAGGATACCCGTCTCTCGACGAAGCTCTGGGCCGCCGCCAACTGGACGCTGATCGGCTTCTTCATCGTCAACCTGTTCGCGATGATCGCGACGGTGGTGACCTCGTCCTTCTCGACGCGCTGGCTCGGCACCTGGCTGCCGGCCGGCTGGACGACGCGCTGGTACTCGGCCGCCTGGTCGGAGTTCCAGCTCTACGACGTGCTCACCGTCACCTTCCAGATCGTCTTCCTGGTGGTGGCGCTCTCCGGCCTGATCGGCGTGCCCGCGGCCTATGCGCTGGCCCGTCGCGACTTCCCCGGCAAGAAGCTCGTCATGCTGCTCTTCCTGCTGCCGCTGCTGGTGCCGCCGATCACTTTCGGCATTCCGCTGGCGACGGTGCTCTACCAGACCGGCTTCGCCGGCCAGATGTCGGGCGTCGTGCTGGCGAACCTGGTGCCGACCGTGCCCTTCGTCATCCTGGTGATGATCCCGTTCATCGAGCAGATCGACACCAAGATCGAGTCGGCGGCACGCGTCTTCGGAGCCAACACCTTCAAGCTCTTCATCCATGTGCTGCTGCCGCTGCTGATGCCCGGCATCCTGGCGGCGCTGCTGCTGGTGCTGGTCAGGACGCTCGCCATGTTCGAACTGACCTTCCTGACGGCCGGTCCGACCAGCCAGACGCTCGTCGTCGCGCTCTACTACGC
>JAEWKP010000251.1 GCA_023393655.1 Pseudomonadota bacterium
TCGGCCAGTTCGTTGGCGAGGTTCTGGTCGCCGACGAAACCCGGCGTCAACGGGCCGGCGGCGACACCGGCCAGGAGATAGCCGACGAGAGGGGAGAGCCGCAGTCTCTGGGCGAGCGCCCCGAAGACGAAGGCACGGCCGAGGCCCGCGACGATGATGGCGATCAGCGGGCCGTGATGCATGGGTCTCCCGAATCCGAAAGGTCAAGAAATCAAGATTGTTTGAACTTTCCGAGCATGGGGATTCGAGGCATTAATTTCAACCGAAAGGCGTACGACTTTTCAGGCTTTGGCTGCTGAAAATTCCGCCGACGCGGGCAAGCGGTGACGGGGCTTTCCTCAGCCGCGCTTCGCGAGCCGGTTGCGGCGGGTAAAGGGCGTCAGATCTTCGGCTTCTCGAGCAGGATCCGGCCCTGCTTCTCGACGCCGATCTTGAGCTTCTCGGCGAAGACCGCGAGCATCCAGGGCAGGCTCACCTCGACGCGGATCAGGCTGTCCTCGACCTCGACGCGGCCGTGGACGGTCTGGCCGAGCGCGCCGACGCCGAAATGCAGGGCATCGCCCTCCCAGCGCTCCTCGACCAGCTGCATCCTGACCATGCCGAGCCGGTCGCGGATTTTGTCGACGCCGCCGCGCAGGCGCGCCAACGCGGCGTCCCGGCCGAGATCATGCGAGATGGTGATGGAAACGGGTTTGCCCATGACTGCTCATCGAAAAAGGGAAGGATGCCCGCATATGGCCATGGGGCGGAGGCTTTGCCAGCACCACGCATGGAAAAGCCCGCCGAACGGGCGGGCCTGATGATCCATCGCTCTATGCCGGACAGCCGGCTTTCGTCCGCCTCAGTCGCGGTCGCTCAGGCGCTTCTGGCCGGTCTGCGTGACCCGCCAGACGGTGCCGTCCGACTCGACGAGACCGCGATCCTGCAGGGAATGCAGCATCGTCTCGTCGAAGATGAAGTGACGGGTCTCCTCCTCGATGCTCTCCAGTGCGATCCATTCGGGATCGGAGAGAACGAACGGGTGAGCGATCTGGAGGTGCTGAACATGCATGCGCGTCTCCTTCTCGTTGAATGCCCCTGTTCTGTGGTCAATCGCATTCAATCATGACGCGGTCATGGCCGAAGCGGCGGCGAATCGTGGCCCGGTTGTTTTGTCGCGGCCTGGAACCCGGCCGCGCCCGCTTCGTTCTCTGGCCATGACCCCTTCCAAGAACGGAGAGACCGCCATGGCGATCAGCAACAGCTTCCCGCCGGATGTTCCGAAGACCGCCGAAGAGGCCGGCGAGGCCGTGGGAGCCAGCGTGAGCAGCCTGCGCGGCAAGGCGGCCGATCTCGCGGGCAAGGCCGGGGAGACCGTCAAGGATCATTACGAGCGCGCCAAGGAAGCCTGGGACGAGGCGGAACCGCTCGAGGCGGTCCGCGGCGGCGGGCAGGCCGTGGTGCAGAGCGTCGAGCGTCACCCGCTCGCGGCGCTGGGGCTGGGTATGCTCGGCATCGGCCTGGTCGCCTGGGCGACGCTGCGCAGCCAGTCTTCGTCAGGCTGGGAGCGCTATCAGCCCGACTACGGGCGCTGGCGCGGCTGGCTTCAGGATTACGGCTCCGATGCGGCCGATGCCGGCAACCGGGCCCTGAAATCGGGGGGTAGCTGGCTGCGCTCGCATCGCGATGTCGCGGATGATTATGCCGGCCGCGCCGGCGACTATGCGGCGATGGCCCGCGACTATGCCGACAGGGGCGGACGCCTGCTGGCGAAGCGGGCCGAACGCGAGCCGATGGCGGTCGTCGTCGGGCTGGGGCTCGCGGCCTATGTGATCGGCTCGCTCCTGAGCTCGGGTTCGTCCAGCGAGCCGGCAGCCCCGCCAGCCCGCAAGCGGGCCGCCCGGCGTTGACAGCCAACAAAAAAGCCCTGCGGCGCGAAACGCCGCAGGGCTCGAAGATGTGTTGGGGTGCCTTCCGAAGAGGGCGCCCGCTATCTTACCACCAGTAGCCGCGACGGCCGTACCAGCCACCGCGATAATAGGCGCGGTTGTCGGCCGCGATCAGCGCACCACCGACGACGCCGGCGGCGACGCCCGCCGCGACAGCCGAACCGGCCTCGTTCGAGGCGCGGCGGTTCTCGACGTAGTTCGCCGAGCGGCACTTCTGGTAGGCGCGGGTACCGGGGCGGAAGCCCTGGGCCTCACAGGTCACTTCGGCGTCGGCCATGGACTCCTGCGCGGTCTGACAACCGGCGAGAAGAGCGGCCATGGCGCCAACGATCAGAATGCTACGCATATTTTATCCCTTTTCAGCCTCCCATTGGCCTGAGATGGACTTAAGAGCAGCCGGGTCTGCAGGTCAAGAATGACGCGGGCTTTGCGTTAAAGTTCGCAGGGTCAAATCGCGACAATTCCGCTGGAATTGTGACAGTTCGGCGGAGCCGTCGGGAATGCGCGCCGCGCCCGAGTGGTTTCACGCGGGCTCAGGCTTGCATTTGTGCCGAAGCGGGCGAACATGGGCGCAGACCCGATCAGCCCAGTCCGGACGTGACGATGCCCCGCTTTTTCATCCTTCTGCCGGCCCTGCTGCTTGGCGCCTGCGCCTATCACACCTCGCGCAGCAGCATCGTGGTCGTAACCGATGCGAAGAGTGTTGTGGAGAATTGCGCGAGGCTCGGCGAAGTCGATGGGCAGGACAGCTCTCAGGTCATCATGCCGCTCGACAAGACGCGCGATTCGGTGATCACGCGCCTGAAGATCGCCGCGGCGGAGCTGGGGGGGACGCATGTCCTCGCCAACGCTGCCGACATCAAATGGAAGGGCCCGGACACCAAGGGCGCCGTTTACAAGTGCAACCCCTGAGAAG
>JAEWKP010000278.1 GCA_023393655.1 Pseudomonadota bacterium
GAGCATGACCAGCCGAAACGACGCGACCGGAACCAAGCAGCTCCTCTCCGGGTACAGGTTCCTCTCCGCCGCGGCGGTTATCGCGCTTTGCGCCGGCGCCGGCGCGGGAGCGGCCGTCGCCGCGACCCCGAAGAATGCGCTGGTGATGGCCTGGAACGTAGATGCGATCAGCACCTTCGATCCCGCCCAGGTCGGCGAGGTCGTCACCAACGAGATCCTGCAGAATACCTGCGATACGCTGGTCGATTTCGACCCGGCCGACGAACGCAAGGTCGTGCCGGGCTTCGCCGAGCGCTGGGATGTCTCGCCGGACCGCAAGCAGATCACCTTCCACCTGCGCAAGGGCGCGAAGTTCCCCTCTGGCAATCCCGTCACGGCCGAGGACGTCGCCTGGTCGATGCACCGCGTCGTCAAGCTCAACTTCGGCAATGCCGCGACGCTGACCGAGTACGGCTTCACCAAGGACAATGTCGAGCAGGCTATCGTCGCGGGTGACGACACGCTCACGCTCAAGCTGGACAAGCCCTATCCGACGACGCTCGTGCTGCAGGCGATCGCTGCCAACCGGGTCTCGATGGTGATGGACAAGAAGACCTTGATGGCGAACCAGCAGGGCACCGATCTCGGCAACAAGTACCTGGCGACCCGCACGGCCTGCGTCGGTCCCTACAAGCTGACGCGCTGGAATGCCGGCGAATCGATCGTGCTGGAGGCAAATGAGGGATACTGGGGCAAGGCGCCGGCCCTCAAGCGCATCCTGATCCGCCATGTCGCCGAGCCCGGCACGCAGCGCCTGCTGCTCAGCCAGGGCGATGTCGACGTGGCGCGCGACCTGACGCCGGAAGACCTGAAGGACCTTGAAGGCTCCAAGGACGTCTCGATCATCAAGGTGCTCCGGCCGCAATTGTTCTACTGGGGCTTCAACGTCGCCGACGGTCCGTTCTCCAAGGAGAAGGTGCGCCTCGCGATGCGCTACCTGATCGACTACGAGGGCCTCGGCAAGACGGTGATGACCTATCTCGGCGTGCCGCGCGCCAGCTTCGCCCAGCTCGGCGCCGTCGGCGCGCTCGACGAGAAGGAGGGGCAGCCCTTCAAGCTCGATCTCGACAAGGCCAAGCAGCTGCTGACGGAGGCCGGCTATCCCGACGGCTTCGAGGCGAGCGTGCTCTTCGGCACGCTGCCCCATGCCAACCCGATCGCCCAGAGCGTCCAGCAGAACGCCGCCAAGGTCGGGGTCAAGCTCTCGCTGGAGCGCATGGCCAACGCCCAGCTCTTCAGCAAGGTGCGCGGGCGCGAATACCAGTCGGCGATGCTGGCCTGGCAGACCGGCGTGCCGGATGCCCACGGCAACGCTTCGCGCCTCGTCTTCAACCCCGACAACCGGTTGGAAGCGAAGCAGACCCAGTACCCGAGCTGGCGCGCCGCCTACCAGGATCTCGAACTGAACAAGCAGATCGACGCGGCCTTGCTGGAGCCCGATCCGGCCAAGCGCGACGCGCTCTATGCCTCGATCCAGAAGGACGTGATGGCCAAGGGGCCGATGGCCTTCATGTTCCAGATGAACAGTGTCGCCGGCGTGCGCAAGGACCTGAAGTCGTGGACCTGGAACGGCTTCCGGACCTATTACGAGCTGGCGACCAAGTAAGGCCGTCGCGATGTCCCGGACCGTCGCGTCCGGCCTGAGCACCGAGCCGGGGCGGAACATCCTTCCGTCCTGGCTCAGGGCATCCGGCCGAATCCTCGTCTCCTTCGCCGTGACCCTGCTCGGGCTGGCGGCGCTGACCTTCTTCATCGGCCGCCTGCTGCCGCTCGACCCCGTCGTCGCCGTGCTCGGCGACAACGTGACCCAGGAAGCCTATCAGGCGATGTACAAGCAGCTTGGTCTCGACCAGCCGCTTTATGTCCAGTTCGGCCGCTATCTCTGGGGCGTGCTGCATCTCGATTTCGGGATGGCGCTGACCACCGGCAAGCCGGTGATGACGGATATCGCCCGCGTCTTCCCGGCGACGATCGAGCTTGCCAGCGTGGCGATCGTGATCGGCACGAGCCTGGGCATCCCGCTCGGCGTGCTCTCGGCGATGTATCGCGGCTCCTGGCTCGACCAGATCGTCCGGGTCGTCGGGCTGATCGGCTATTCCGCGCCGAATTTCTGGCTCGGCCTGATGGGGCTGGTGCTGTTCTACGCGACTTTGGGCTGGGTCGGCGGGCCGGGCCGCATCGACTTCACCTATGAGTTCGACCTTGAGCCGGTCACCGGTTTCCTGCTGATCGACAGCCTGCTCGCCGGCAACTGGGAGATGTTCGGCAATGCCGTGTCGCACATCATCCTGCCGGCCTCGATCCTGGCGTTCAGCTCGCTCGCCTATATCAGCCGGATGACCCGCAGCTTCATGATGGAGCAGCTCGGGCAGGAATATGTGGTAACGGCGCGGGTCAAGGGCCTGTCCTGGGCACGCACCGTCTGGGGTCATGCCTTCCGCAACATCGCCGTGCAGGTGGTGACGGTGGTGGCGCTGTCCTACGCCTTCCTGCTCGAAGGCGCGGTGCTGACCGAGACGGTCTTCGCCTGGCCGGGCTTCGGCCGCTACCTGACCAATGCGCTGCTCGCCGGGGACATGAACGCGGTGGTTGGCTGCACGCTGCTCGTCGGCGTGATCTTCGTCACGCTCAACCTGTTGTGCGACCTGCTCTACCGGGTCTTCGACCCGCGGACCCGCTGAGGCATGGCCATGGCACCTCAACCTATCGACCAGGCCAACGAGCGAGGCCTCAGGGCCTGGCTCGCGGCGCCGGTGCCATCCTCGCCCTTCCAGGCGCGGATGCAGCAATTGTCGCTGAAATGGTGGCGGCTCAGGGCTAACCCCGCTGCCATGCTCGGCCTCGCCATCATCGTCCTGATCGCGCTGGTGGCGCTGTTCGCGCCGCTGGTCGCGACGCATGACATCTACGCGCAGGACCTGACGAACCGTTTGCAGCGGCCCTCTGGCGCGCATTGGTTCGGCACCGACGAGCTTGGTCGCGACATCTTCAGCCGGCTGGTCTTCGGCGCGCGGATCACGCTCTACATCGCCATGCTGACGGCGGTGATCGCGGCGCCGCTCGGGCTGATCGTCGGCACCACCTCGGGCTATCTCGGCGGCTGGGTCGATACCGTGCTGATGCGGATCGTCGACATTTTCCTGGCCTTCCCGAGCCTGGTGCTGGCGCTCGCCTTCGTTGCGGCACTGGGCCCTAGCATCGACCATGCGATCATCGCGATCGCGCTCGCCGCCTGGCCGCCGATCGCGCGGCTGGCGCGGGCCGAGACGCTGTCGATCCGCAAGTCCGACTACATCGCAGCCGTGCGCCTGCAGGGGGCGTCGCCGCTCAGGATCATCCTCGGCCATGTCGTGCCGATGTGCATTCCCTCCGTCGTGGTGCGCATCACGCTGAGCATGGCGTCGATCATCCTGACGGCGGCCGGCCTCGGCTTCCTCGGCCTGGGCGCCCAGCCGCCGAGCCCGGAATGGGGCGCGATGCTGGCCTCGGGCCGCGAGTTCATCCTGACCAATGGCTGGATCGCCGGCATTCCCGGCCTCGCCATCCTGATCACCAGCCTGGCCTTCAACCTGTTCGGAGACGGCCTGCGCGACATCCTGGATCCCCGCCATGGATAAGCCGCTGCTCGAGGTCGAGGACCTCTCCGTCACCTTCAAGGGCGCGCATCGCACGGTGCAGGCGGTGCGCGGCATCTCCTTCAGCGTCGGCCGCGAGAAGGTCGGCATCGTCGGCGAATCCGGCTCCGGCAAGTCGCTGACCGGACGCACGATCCTGAAGCTGACGCCGAAGGCGGCGACGATTGCCGCCAGGAAGCTGTCCTTCGACGGGATCAACCTGCTCGCGGCCAGCGAGCGCCAGATGCGGACGATTCGCGGCAACCGCATCTCGATGATCCTGCAGGATCCCAAGTTCTCACTGAACCCTCTGATGCGCGTCGGCGAACAGATCACCGAGGCCTATCGGCTGCATCACAAGGTCGGCGGCAAGGAGGCGGAAGCTCGGGCGCTCGCGATGCTGGAGGCCGTGAAGATCCGCGACCCGGCGCGCGTCTTCAGGCTGTTTCCGCACGAGGTCTCGGGCGGCATGGGCCAGCGCATCATGATCGCGATGATGCTGATCCCGGAGCCCGACCTGATCATCGCCGACGAGCCGACTTCGGCGCTCGACGTCACCATCCGGCGGCAGGTGCTGAGCATCCTCGACGAACTGGTGACGCGGCGCGGCGCTGGGCTGATCTTCATCAGCCACGACCTCAACCTCGTCGCCGATTTCTGCGACCGCGTGCTGGTCATGTATGCCGGCCGCATCATGGAAGACATCCCGGCGCGTGAATTGCGCAAGGCGCGACATCCCTACACGCGCGCGCTGCTCGACAGCCTGCCGCGGCTCGACCGGCAGGCCGACATGCTGCAGGTGCCGAGCCGCGACCCGGCCTGGCTGGACGGACCGACGCTCCAGAGCGGGAGCCGGGCATGAGCGCTGTTGATCCGACACCGGCGGCGAACCGTCCGGCCGCGCTGACGGTCAGCCATCTCTCGGTTGTCTTCGGCCGTGGCGCATCGGCCCTGAAGGCCGTGGACGACGTCTCGTTCACGCTCGGGCATGGCGAGGCCTTCGGCCTGATCGGCGAATCCGGCTGCGGCAAGTCGACCGTGCTGCGCGCGCTTGCCGGCCTCAACAGCGAATATGGCGGTACGATCAGCTTCCAGGATCGGGAGGTGCCGCATAAGCGCGACAAGGCCTTCTTCCGGCGCGTGCAGATGGTGTTCCAGGACCCCTATGCCTCGCTGCATCCGCGCAAGATGGTGCAGAACGTGCTGGCCGAGCCACTGAAGATCCATGGTTTCGACCGGCCTCGGGAGCGCATCGACGAAACCCTGACGGCCGTCGGCCTTGGGCCGTCCTTCCGCTATCGCTTTCCCCACGAACTCTCGGGCGGGCAGCGCCAGCGGGTCGCGATCGCGCGCGCGCTCATCATCGAACCGGAGCTTCTCCTACTGGACGAGCCGACCTCGGCGCTCGACGTCTCCGTACAGGCGGAAATCCTCAACCTGCTGAAGCAGCTGCGCCACGACCGCGACCTGACCTATCTGATGGTCAGCCACGATCTCGCGGTGGTGACGCATCTCTGCGAGCGCGTCGCGATGATGAGCGAGGGCCGCATCCTCGAAGAGATGAGCGCTGGGGATGTCCGGGCCGGCCGGGCGCATGAGCCGTATACGCGCGAATTCCTCGAGGCG
Source organism: Pseudomonadota bacterium (assembly GCA_023393655.1). Taxonomy (GTDB): domain Bacteria; phylum Pseudomonadota; class Alphaproteobacteria; order Rhizobiales; family Beijerinckiaceae; genus Allobosea. Next base: position 5,280 of record JAEWKP010000278.1, read on the forward strand.
AGCGTCGGCTATCGCCCGATCGTGTGAGCGGCCGGGCTACGGAGGATCAGATGATGGATGAGGCAGTGATGAGGGGCGAAGCCTTGCGTGCGGAGCATTGGCCGGCGAATGGCTGGGAGAGCGTCGCGCCGGAGGCGGCGGGCTGGTCGCGCGAGGGGCTCGACCGGGCCTGGCGCTATGCCGACACGATCTCGACGGCGACAGTGATGATCGTGCAGGGCGGGCGCGTGGTGGCGAGCCGTGGCGACCTCGCCCACCGCTATCAGTGCCATTCCGTGCGCAAGAGCTTCCTCAGCGCGCTGATCGGCATCCATGAGGAGGGGGGCCGGATCGACCTGTCGCGGACGCTCGCCGATCTCGGCATCGACGACAAGGAAGGGCTGAGCGACCGCGAGAAGGCGGCGACGGTCTACGACCTGCTGACGGCACGCTCCGGCATCTTCCATCCGGCCGGCTATGAATCGCCCTGGATGAAGTCGATCAAGCCGCCGCGCCATTCGCAACCGCCGGGCGCCTTCTGGTTGTATAACAACTGGGATTTCAATGCGCTCGGCACGATCTTCACGATGCTGACCGGTGCGGGCATCCATGACGATTTCCTGGCGCGGATCGGCCGCCCGCTCGGCATGGAGGATTTCCGGCTCGACGGCGAGCGGCGCGACGGCTGGCTGGAGCCGGACGATTGCTCCGTTCATCCCGCCTATCCATTCCGGATGTCGACGCGCGATCTCGCCCGCTTCGGCCTGATGTTCCTGCGGCAGGGCCGCTGGCAGAACGAGCAGGTCATTCCGGCGAACTGGGTCGCGACCAGTGTGCTGCCGTTCTCCGATGCCGGGCCGCGCGGTGGCTATGGCTATATGTGGTGGACCGAGCGCTCGGGCGCGGGCTTCCCGGGCGTCGTGCTGCCCGCGGGCAGCTACAGCGCGCAGGGCGTCGGCGGGCAGAACTGCCTTGTCATTCCGTCGCTGGACCTCGTTATCGTCCACCGCGTCAATACCGACATCAAGGGCACGGAGGTGAGCCGTTTCGCCTTCGGCCGCCTGCTGCGCCTGATCCTCGAAGCGCGCCGAGCCGGCTGAGGGCACGTCGCGCTGTCGCTGCACAGGAGCAGGTGGTGGCAGGTTATCGCGCGGCCTCGACCTCGCGCAGACAGATCTTCAGCCGGTCGAGGATCATCTCGACATCGTCGGCACCGACCGTCAGTGGCGGGCGGATCTTCAGGATATTGTCGGCCGGGCCCTCGCGTCCGACCAGGATGCGCATGTCGCGCAGGCGGTTCATGACATGGGCCGCTGCATCGGTCGCGGGCTCCAGCGTCTCGCGATCCGCGACCAGTTCCAGACCCAGGAAAAGACCGATGCCGCGGACATCGCCGACGCAAGGATAGTCCGCCATCAGCGCGCGCATGCCGGCGAGCAGCTTGTCGCCCATCGCCTTGGCATTGGCCGCAAGCCCTTCCTCCTCGACGATGTCGAGCACCTCCGAGGCGATGCGGCAGGACAGGTTCGAGCCGCCGAAGGTCGAGAAGTACTCGGGTCCCTCAGCAAAGCGCTCGGCGATGGCGCGGGTGGTGATGAGCGCGCCGATCGGGTGGCCGTTGCCGAGCGGCTTGCCGAGCACGACGATGTCGGGGCGCACGCCCTGCTGCTCGAAGCCGAAATAATAGTCGCCGAGGCGGCCGAGCCCGGTCTGGACCTCGTCGGCGATGCAGATGCCACCGGCGGCGCGGATGCGCTCGTAGACTGCGGCGAGATAGCCCGGCGGCGGGATGATCTGGCCGCCGACGCTCGGGAAGGTCTCGGCGATGAAGCCGGCGACCTTGCCGCCGCGCTCGGCGATGGCCGCGAGCGCGCCGTCGACCTGCTTGGCATAGTGCAGTGCGCGATCGGCGTCGTCGCGGCGGAAGCGGCCGCGATAGTCGTCGGCGACGTCGACGAGCTGCACCCAGGGCTTGCGGCCGCCCATGTTCGGCTTGTTGAACTTGTAGGCGGAGATGTCGATCGCGCCGGTGGTGTTGCCGTGATAGCCGTGGTCGGGCGTGACGATGTCGTAGCCGTCGCTCGCCGCACGGGCGAGGCGCAGGGCCAGCTCGTTGGCTTCCGAACCAGAATTGACGAAGAAGCAGACCTCCAGCTCTTTCGGCAGCTTCGCGGTCAGCCGCTCGGCCAGCGCCATCGGCGCCGGGTGCAGATAGCGCGTGTTGGAGTTCATCCGCGCGAGCTGGTCCATCGCCACCTTGCGGATGCGCGGATGGGCGTGGCCGACATGCGGCACGTTGTTATAGGCGTC
>JAEWKP010000326.1 GCA_023393655.1 Pseudomonadota bacterium
TCGGCTACGAGCAGGACGGCTTCCACTGGAAGAAGTGCAAGATCGACGTGCTGCTGCATCCGCAGTCCGCGGATATCGCGGTGGGCGTCGATGAGGCCGGCAACAAGGATGTCGGTGCCGGCGATCAGGGCATCATGTTCGGCTATGCCAGCCGCGAGACGCCCGAGCTGCTGCCCGCGCCGATCTATTACGCCCACAAGATTCTCGAGACGCTGACGCTTGCCCGCAAGAAGGGCGAGGGCGCGGCCGCCAAGCTCGGCCCCGACGCCAAGAGCCAGGTCACGGTCAAGTACGAGAATGGCAAGCCGGTCGGCGTCACCCAGATCGTGCTCTCGACCCAGCATCTCGACGAGACGCTGACCTCCGCCGACGTCCGCAAGATCGTCGAGCCCTATATCCGCCAGGCGCTGCCGGATGGCTGGATCTCCAAGGACACGGTCTGGCACATCAATCCGACCGGCAAGTTCGTGATCGGCGGCCCGGACGGTGACGCCGGCCTCACCGGCCGCAAGATCATTGTCGACACCTATGGTGGTGCTGCTCCCCATGGCGGCGGCGCCTTCTCGGGCAAGGACCCGACCAAGGTCGATCGCTCGGCGGCCTATGCGGCGCGCTATCTCGCCAAGAACGTCGTCGCGGCCAAGCTTGCCGACCGCGCCACGATCCAGCTCTCCTACGCCATCGGCGTTGCCAAGCCGCTGTCGATCTATGTCGATCTGCACGGCACCGGCAAGGTCGACGAGGCCAGGCTCGAGGACGTGCTCGGCAAGCTGGTCGATCTCTCGCCGAACGGCATCCGCAACCATCTCGGCCTCAACAAGCCGATCTACGCCAAGACCTCGGCTTACGGCCATTTCGGCCGCAAGGCCGGTCGCGACGGCTCCTTCTCCTGGGAGAAGACCGATCTCGTCGACGCGCTGAAGAAGGCCGTCGCCTGAGTATTCAGGGATAGCCGAACCACCGGACCGGGGCGCGAGCCCCGGTTTTTGTTTGGGCTGTGGCATCGAAGGCCTTGATGTCATCGTGACGAGCAGCCAAGGCGAGGCCATGACCGAACACGACAACGACCGCGCCTTCTATGGCCGCCGCAAGGGCAAGGCCCTGCGCGATGGCCAGAGCCATCTGATCGAACACACGCTGCCGCGCCTGCGCCTGCCCGAAGGCGAGATCGCCGATCTCAAGGTGCTGTTCCCGCAAGCTGTTGAGGCGGTCCGGCTGGAGATCGGCTTCGGCGGCGGCGAGCATCTGCTGATGCGGATGCGCGAGAGCCCGCAGATCGGCTTCATCGGCGTCGAGCCCTTCATCAACGGCATGGCCAAGTTCCTGGCGGTGGCCGAGCGCGAGGGACTGACCAATATTCGCGTCTGGGACGACGATGCCGCGCTCATGCTGCCGCGCCTGCCGGCCGGCAGCCTCGATGCGATCGACCTGCTCTATCCCGATCCCTGGCCGAAGCGCCGCCAGCGCAAGCGCCGCTTCGTCTCGGAGCATACGCTGGGCCTGTTTGCACGCGCGCTTAAGGCCGGCGGACGCTTCCGCTTCGCCAGCGATATCGATGACTATATCGGCTGGACCCTGTCGCGCCTGATGGCCTCGCCCGATTTCGACTGGACCGACGAGCGGCCGGGCGACTGGCGCACGCCCTATCCCGGCTGGATCCGCACCCGCTACGAGGCGAAGGCGGTCCGCGAGGGGCGCATCTCCAGCTATCTCACGGCTTTGCGTCGCGCATCCTGAGGAAGCCGAGCACGCGCTGGGCGGTGCTCTGGGCGAGGTTGCGGAAGCTCTCGCGGGCACGGTCGACCGCCGCCTGCGACTTGCCGAAATCCTTGCGCAGCGAGATCAGCGCCGCCGCGGTCTCCCACGACCAGCCGAGCGCGCGCGCCACCAGCAGCACGGCCTCGCGATCGCTGCCGAGGATGATCTGCTCGCTCGCCGGCAGGCCGAGCTGCGCCAGCACGGCGACACCGCAGATCGCGTGTTCGGTCGCGCCCTCGTGGGCATAGGCACGGACCTTGGTCTCGTCGAGCAGGCCGGCTTCGTTCAGTTCGCGGATTTCCACGAGGGCGGCGCTGATGGCGCCGAGCTCGCCGGGCATCTGGCCTCCGGCGGCGATCGCGTCCGCTCCGCGTTCGACTGCGCCGTCGACCTCGCCTGCCAGGACGGGTTCGAGGCTCTCGCTGAGCCGGCGCCGGGCGGAATTCTTGGCGGCGACCATGAGCTGGTCGACGAGTTCCGCCGGGATGTCGCGCCTCAAGCCCAGCGTGGCCTGGAGCGCATCGTCCTGCGCCGCCCGCATCACCAGCACGCCCATGCCGTGGCGGGAGAAGCGTGCGGTCTGGTTGGCCGCGACGGCATGGGTGACGACCCGGCCGCCGCGCAGGATCAGGAAATCGGTGACGGGCTCGCCGAGTTCGGGCCGCTCGGTGATGGCGAGCATATGGTCGCGCCCCTTGGCAGCGGAGACCGCGACGAGGTCCTGGTCGTTGAGGCGCGGCGACTGCACCAGCACGGCGCGCGCCACGGCGATCTCGTCGAGCGCGAGCTGGCGGACGACGCCGCTCGGCGCGTTCGGCACCGGCGCGATCCGCTCCGACAATTCGACGCGGGCGCGCAATTCGATGGCGCGGGACAGCCGCCCGATCACCACGTCGAAGACGCCGACCTGCTCTTCGTCCATATGGACGGCCGTGGCCAGGAACAGATCCGTCAGCCGCGACAGGATGTCGGCGCGCTCGTCGTTCGAGCCGCGCAGCATCGTGGATTCGAGGTCTCGCAGCAGCGAGCCGACCGCACTCATACCTGATCCTCAACCGCTATCCCGTCATGCAGTCTGGCATGCGAAGGATGACCATCGGGTTAGCGCCGCCGTGACCGAGCTTGCATATCGGGGCGATGCGGACTAAATAGCGGGCAACAGCTCTGGTATCGGTTAACGCCGATGATCAAGAGCGGGCCCACCGGCCCGCTCTTTTTTATTGGCCGCGACCCGCCGGAGGCAGACGGAACGGTCCGGGCCATGAGTGAACCCACCCACGAGCCGACAACGGCACCCGATCAGGAACCCCGCCTCGTTGTCGAGGGTGGCGTCGCGGCGCGTGTCGCCGTGATCATCGAGCCGGCGATCATCGATCTCGGCTACCGGCTGGTGCGCGTGCGCGTCAGCGCCCAGAATGGCTGCACCGTGCAGATCATGGCCGAACGGCCGGACGGCACGATGAATGTCGAGGGTTGCGAGGCGATCAGCCAGGCGGTCTCGCCGGCGCTCGATGTCGACGACCCCATTCAGGCGGCCTATCATCTCGAGGTCTCATCCCCGGGCATCGACCGGCCGCTGGTGCGCGCCAGCGATTTCGAGCGCTGGGCCGGCCATCTCGCCAAGATCGATACGAGCGAGCTGGTCGCCGGGCGCAAGCGCTTCCGTGGTATCCTGCGCGGCGTTGCCGGCCAGGACGCGCTGCTGACGCGCGACGACGCCAAGACCGAGGAAGAGCGCGACGTCGCGATCCCGATGCGGGCGATCGCCGAGGCGCGCCTGGTCCTGACCGACGCGCTCGTCACCGAATCGCTGCGCCGCGGCAAGTCCGGCCTGCCGCCGGAGATGCCGGCCGCCGAAGAGATCGCCGGCCCGAAGAAGGGCCGAGGAAAATCGCTGGGACCGCGGCCGACCAAGGCCGGCACGAAGGCCCCGCACGAAAACGATAACGAAGAGGAGTGAGCGTCATGGTCGTCAGCGCCAACCGGCTCGAACTGCTGCAGATCGCCGACGCGGTCGCCCGCGAGAAGTCGATCGACCGCCAGATCGTCGTCGATGCCATGCAGGACGCCATCGCCAAGGCCGCCCGCTCGCGCTACGGCGCCGAGACCGATGTCCATGCCGAGATCAACACCAAGACCGGTGAACTGCGTCTCGCCCGCCACCTCCAGGTCGTCGACACCGTCGAGAACCCGGCGATCGAGATCACGGTCGACGAGGCCAAGCGCCATAACCCCGCTGCCCAGGCCGGCGACGTCATCGCCGATCCGCTGCCGCCCTTCGATTTCGGCCGCATCGCCGCCCAGTCGGCCAAGCAGGTCATCGTCCAGAAGGTTCGCGAGGCCGAGCGCGACCGCCAGTACGACGAGTACAAGGATCGCATCGGCGAGATCGTCAACGGCGCGGTCAAGCGCGTCGAATACGGCAATGTCTTCGTCGATCTCGGCCGTGGCGAAGCCATCATCCGCCGCGACGAGATGATCCCGCGCGAGACCTTCAAGGTCGGCGACCGGGCCCGCGCCTATGTCTACGACGTGCGCCGCGAGCCGCGTGGCCCGCAGATCTTCCTGTCGCGCACCCATCCGCAGTTCATGGCCAAGCTGTTCGGCCAGGAAGTGCCGGAGATCTATGACGGGATCGTCGAGGTGAAGGCCGTTGCCCGCGATCCGGGCTCGCGCGCCAAGATCGCCGTGATCAGCCGCGATTCCTCGATCGACCCGGTCGGCGCCTGCGTCGGCATGCGCGGCTCGCGCGTGCAGGCCGTCGTCGGCGAATTGCAGGGCGAGAAGATCGACATCATCCCGTGGTCGCCGGATGTCGCGACCTTCGTCGTCAACGCGCTGCAGCCGGCGGAAGTCGCCAAGGTCGTGCTCGACGAGGAAGCCGACAAGATCGAGGTCGTGGTGCCCGACGAGCAGCTCTCGCTCGCCATCGGCCGCCGCGGCCAGAACGTCCGCCTTGCCTCGCAGCTCACCGGCTGGGACATCGACATCCTCACCGAGCAGGAGGAATCGGAGCGCCGCCAGAAGGAATTCGTGCAGCGCACCGACCTGTTCATGAACGCGCTGAACGTCGACGAGACGGTCGGCCAGCTCCTGGCTTCGGAAGGCTTCCGCAATGTCGAGGAGGTCGCCTATGTCGACCTCTCCGAACTCGCCTCGATCGAGGGCTTCGACGAGGACACCGCCGGCGAGATTCAGAGCCGCGCCCAGGAGCATCTTGCCGCGGTCGAAGCCGAGTTCGACGAGAAGCGCCGCGCGCTCGGCGTCGAGGATGCCTTGCGCGAGGTCGAGGGCGTCACCACATCCATGATGGTCGCGCTCGGCGAGAACGACGTGAAGAGCGTCGAGGACCTCGCGGGTTGCGCCACCGACGATCTCGTCGGCTGGACCGAGCGCAAGGATGGCGAGACCACCCGCCACGCCGGCTATCTCGACGGGTTCGACCTGTCGCGCCAGGAGGCGGAAGCGATCATCATGGCCGCGCGTATCCACGCCGGCTGGATCGAGGCGCCGGCCGAGGAGCCTGAGGCGGAAGCCGACGAGGCGGCCGAGGCCTGAGCGGGATCGTCGCGGTGAAGGCGGCTCAGAAGGAGGGACCGGAGCGGAGCTGCGTCGTGACGCGGACCGTGAAGGCGCCTGACGACCTGATCCGCTTCGTCGCCGGGCCGGACGGCACACTGGTGCCGGATTTGCGGCGCAAGCTGCCCGGACGCGGCGTCTGGGCGAGCCTCAGCCGCAAGACGGTTGCGGAGGCGATCAAGCGCAAGGCCTTCGAGCGCTCGCTCAAGGCGAAGGTCGCGGTCCCCGCCGACCTTCCGGAGATGATCGATGCGCTGATGCTGCGCGATGCGCTCCAGGCGCTGTCGATGGCCAACAAGGCGGGGCTCGTGATCGCGGGCTTCGCCAAGGTCGAGGCCCTGATCGGCTCGGGCCGTTGTATCGGCGTCATCGCGGCCAGCGATGGGGCCGATGATGGCAAGCGCAAGATCGGCCAGGCCATCAGGCGGATCGGGGTGGCCCGTGAAGCTGAAGGGCTCAAGGCCCGTGAACTGCCCGTCGTCGCTATTTTCACGGCGGCGGATTTGGAATTGGCGTTGGGGCGGGCACATGTGATACATGCCGCCCTTGCTCCGGGACCTGCGGCTGAGGGCGTCCTCTCCCGCTGGCGTCGGCTCGTCCGCTACCGGACGGACGATGCCGCCGCATCCGACCAGAACGATACCGAAGACACGACCGAACCGGCAGGACCGAACGCGGAATGACCGATACCAAGACCCCGGGCGACAAGACGCTGACCGTCAACCCGCCCAAGACCCTGTCGCTGAAGCGGCCTGTCGAGCAGAGCACTGTTCGCCAGAGCTTCTCGCATGGGCGTACGAAGCAGGTCGTCGTCGAGGTGAAGCGCCGCGCCGCCGGGCATGAGGTCAAGGAGCCTGTCGCGCCGCGTGCGCCCCAGGCCCCGGCTCCCCAGGCGGCCCCGCCGCGCCCCGCCGCTCCGCAGCCGCCCCAGCGTCCGGCCAGCAGCATGCTGCTGCGCACCCTCTCCGATGAGGAGAAGGATGCCCGTCAGCGCGCGCTCTCGGAAGCCCGCAGCAGCGAGGCCGAGGCCCGCCGCATCGCCGAGGACGAGGCGCGCCAGCGTGCCGCCGCCGCCGAACGCGAGCGCCAGGAG